>CP031964.1:1828892-2133708 GCA_003443635.1 Flavobacteriaceae bacterium
AATTGGTGGAATAATTTATGGGGTAGGAAAAGTAAAATTAAAAGAGAACAAGCTGAATTAAAAGAAGCTGAAAAAGTTCGTGCAGCTGCTGATAATAAAGCAAAAGCTTTATTTCAACAACGTATTGAAAGTGCTGATGTTGAAACATTATTAAGCGAGTTATCTTATAAAAGTCAAGCAGCGGTAAAACGTTTGAGAGACCGCGAGATCGAAATAAAAGAAGTAGAAGATAAATTACAAGTTGCTATTGTTGAAGCTACCAAAAATCATACTAAAGCTTTAGAAAAGAAAAAAGAAGTAGAAGATAAATTGGAAGAGCGTTATGCACTTTTAAAACAAGCGAGACAAGAATTGGAAGATATCGCAGATAAACAATCAACAGAATATGCAGAAGCTGTTGGTAAAGTAACAACATTAGAGCAAAAAGTTGAAGAATTAGAAGGCCTCAAAAACGCTTATACTACATTAGCTGCAAGTAAGGATAGTTTTGTACATAAGCACAATTTAACTATTAAAGTATTAACATCTTTACGTAGTAATTTGCAAACACATCGTGCAAAATTAAAATCAGATACAGAAGAGCGTCTTAAATATTACGATGGATATATCGTAGCTTTAAAAGCACGTACAGATCAGGAGTTTGCAGCTATTTTAGAACATTTAGGAGTAAAAACCGATGAACACATCGGGGAAACTTTAGCAGCGATGCATACTGCTAGTGCTAAAGCTCGCCAAGATATGATGGATAATATTCCTGTTCACGAAAAGGTAATGCAAGGTGTCTATAGCAGTTATGCTGAAGCTTTACAAGAAATTAGAGCTAAAGATGTAGACATTCAAAAGAATTTTGCTGAGCGTTATGGTATAGATATGAAAGAGATTTTTGAAGATTATTATGCTGTAGATGCAAACCAACCTTCTAGAGATGATGATTCTGCAAATGAAAGTAACGGAGATAACAGTCCAGAACCAGATGGAGATGATTTATTAGGTTAGAGAAAATATTAAGTTATCTAACTGAATAGTATAATCAAACTTTTTGACGACTTCTTTCTTTGCTACATTTCGCAATTAAAACAGAATGATAAAAAAAGAGTTTTAAGTAAACCTCAATGTTTAATAAAAAATATACTTTAAGTTTAAGTATTTACTTTTTAATTAATTCAATAGAATGTCCATAAACCATATTGTAACACCATTAGATTCGGCGGTTCTAGACTCCAAAGAACAGTATGTGTTTTATCACAAAATGGTAGATTTTGCACTAAAAGAACTCATTGTTAGTGTACAACAAAATGCGCTTTGTAATTCTAAAGAAATAGTACTATTCAAACAGTATTGTGACTTATTATTATATTCTGTAGAAGCAATGCGTATTAAGTATATGTACGATGAAGAAGATAATATGAAAGTTGATTTAACAGATTCTGGATTCCCTAATTATTTAGAATTTCGTTATTTGTTTAATGATTTATCTCTTCGAGATAATTATCTAAAAAAACTCACAGATGTCTCTGTATTAAAAGAAGAATTTTTAGATCAATTAATGCGTAAAAAAAAACCAATTACACAGCATAAATTATTTCAAGCTGCATCTATCGTTTATTATACATCAGTAGAGCAGAAATATATTTTTAACAGGTTTGTACAAGGCAAAATTATCGAAGCTCCAGAAACAATTAAAGCAGAATATATGACGAGTTGGAGTTTTTATGATGTGTCTTATAATCGACCTTTTATTTGTTTTATGTATTTTGATTATGATGGTAGAAATATTGAAAAGTATAAAAATGAAATTTATGAGATTTTAAAGAATTCTGCTGATCGTAAAATGACATTGGATACAATGGCTTATGGTATTGATCGAAAACTGAAGGATGTTTTTCCTAAACATATTAAGCGTATTGATTTGGGGCCATTACACAATGTATTTGCTAAAGATGAAAACGAGATTACTCATGCGGTTTTAGAAAGTATTGCAAAAAAAGAAGTAAAACTAGAATCATATGCTTTATCACTTAAAATAGATGAAGTAAAATCAAATAATACATTTAAAGAAGGAGGTTTTTTCTCTGGACAAATATTACAAAAATGGAGTGATGTTGAGCATCAAGAATATGTGTTTGCACCACATCGTATTATACAAATGCTTTATAATAAAGTACCAGATATAATGAATCAATTAGCGAAACCTCCAATTGAGATCGCAGAATTAAAAATAGATAAAGTTTAAAATCAAAGTAAATTAAAGGAATAAACTAATTCATTTTACTTATAACGATGAAATAATAAAACATGGAACACAACTCAACTTTTCCCATAAAGCAAACAGAATTAGATACACTTAGAGATGAAGCTTCATCATATTTAAAAAGTGTACAATGGGAACAAGGACAGCGTGCTAAAAATAAAGAAAAAGATAACAAAGATGAATCAATACTTTTATATTTATCAAGAGCTAATAATGGTAGTAATGTAGAAATTACATCTGTTTCAAAAACTATTTTAGCTTTAAAAAAACGATTATTACCCGACTCGATAGCAATTCCTATTTATTTAAATCAAACACTTTATGCTGTACAAGAAGGTTTAACTTTGGGTGTTTGGATTAAAGATAGTTATTACGATGCATCTGGATTGTCGAGTTTAAACGAACGAAAATCAACTTTAGATAACGCTGGAAAGAGAGAATTTGAAAGTAAAATGCATACGGCTACGGCGTTTATGCTATTCTCATCTGCATATTTCATTCTTAATTATTTAAAACCATATGCTTCGGATGACTTAAGTGTTATGAAAAACAAGTTTGCTGGAATCCCTGAAATATCTTTAATGTCGCCATTAAAAGGAATTTCTTGCAACCTATTTTATTATGATAAATACTTAGATCATCCAGAAATTATTAAAACAGATAAAGATGTTATAGATTTTACAGTTGTTTATTTTGAAGGATTAATAGATGAAATTCAACTTCGTAAAAGTAGCTTAGAGTATACAGAAACAATTACAGATAGAACTTATAAATTAGAAAATTCAGAATTTGCTATCTCTGGATGGGAAAATGTTTTTGCTGGAACTGCAAAAAGTGTTGAATTTAATAAAATTCAATTTGAACAAATCGTTGGTAATAAAGATGCGAAACACTTTGCTCGTCGATTAACAGAACGTTTATTGAGCTATGATTTTGAAACGAAGCAGAATCCATTTCAAGAATTAGGAGGTTTTATGCCTGTATTTATGGGGTACGGAATTCCTGGTACAGGAAAGAGTATGTTAATTGCTGCGATTGCAACACGATTAAAAGAACATTGCGATAACTTGAATATTCCATTCTTATTCCACCCAATGCCAGATACTTTAATTAGTACATTTCAAGGAGGTTCAGCCGAAAAAATGGTAGAATGGATGAAACCAATGCAAGATCCTTCAAAATTAATTTTCGCTCCTATTGATGATGCAGAAAATAATTTACAAGAACGAACAACTCAAGGTGTATCGGCAGGAGTTAAAGAAGTTATAGGTGTGTTTTTAAGATATACAGAAGGCGCTTATGCTGTAAATTATGGAAATAGTTCTATAGGTTTATTTACTAATTTACCAGAGATGCTAGATAAAGCAGTAATTTCTCGTGTACAAGGGCGATTTAAAATTGATGGTGCACGAAGCGAACACGATTTTTTAGATCAAGATTATTTATGGTGGAATAAACTAAAAGAAACGATGCCAGATTTTATCAATATGAAAGATCCAGAAAAATATAATTATTTAGACGATCAAGGGTTGGCAAAGAATATGGGAGAAATTCTAAACATTGTAGAAAAACCTACCGAAGAACGTGTTTTGGAAGTATATGATAAAATAGTTGCTAAACATGGTGCTGATCATCATCTGTTTTATGCAAACTTATATAAAGACATGCAAAAAGCATTTCCGTTTTTCTCATCTAGAGATGTACGTAATATACAATCAGCTATTTCATTACGATTAACAGATTTTGATTTGGAAGATGACTGGTTTGATAATCCAGAAGTGTATTTTAAACAAGATTATAAGACTAAATTTAATATGCTTCAAGAGTTAATGAAATCTAATATGAAAGGTCTTGATTTTTCTGAAATAAGACGTCAAGAAGTGGTTCGATATCTAGATAATGTAGCAACAATTGCTGATACAGATTTTAAACGTAAAGTAGATGCGCGTGTCAATCAATTAAATATTGATATGGAAGCGAGAGAGCAATTTGAGAAACTTTAATAAAAATATAAACCATTCCTAAATGAGAAAATACGCCTTATTAATTTTATTCATTGTTTGTATATATAACAGTTTTGGACAAGAAGAAATAGATACAAATAACACATCAATCAAACAAACAATTGAGATTTTAAATAAAAATTATAAAAAAGTAAAAATTTCAAGCTTTATTAAGGTAAAAAGTCAAAACACTCAATCTTTCGCATTGCTGTGGATTAATGAATTAAATGCTAATAATGAATCACTACAATTTATTACTACCCCCAGTGATGATTATATAAAAAAAGATTTTTGGGATGAACATACACTGGAAATTGATATTAAAGAAGGTTCAAGTAATTTAGCTTTTGGAGTTTTAGTATATGGTTCTGGTGAATTTTATATTGATAATTTTACAATAAAAGCACAAACAACAGATGGAGAATGGGAAGAAATAAAAATTGAAAATGCGTATTTCGATAAAGAAATTAATGATAATAAAATCCCTTCTTGGGTAGAAGGAATTTCTAATAGAGGTTATAGATCTATCAATTATAATTTAAAATCAATAGACTCAGAATTAAGTAATACAGATAATAAAGCTTTATTAATTGAAAATATAGAGAAAGAAATTGATCTTTATCCTGATGTAGTAGTCAATAGTAAAAAAATAAATACCAATGGAGAATCTATTCTCATAGAAAATATAAATGTTATAGATGTTATAAATGGTAAAATTGAGATTAAAGATGTCCTGATTTCTAATGGTGAGTTTTTAGAAATTTCTAAAAACATAAAGCCGAAAACCGAATATAAAATAATAGACGGAAGTAATAAATGGTTGTCTCCAGGAATGGTAGATGGTCATATTCATTTATTTCAATCGGGAGGACTATATACCAGACCTGATGTTATTGATTTGACAAAATTTTATAGTTATAATAAAGAACGTAAATGGTTAAAACGCAATGCTGCAGATATATTAAAAAGATATTTAAGGTTGGGAATTACTACAGTTATAGATGTAGGTGGGCCTATGACAAATTTTGAAATAAGAAAAAAGTATTCTGATTCAACTTCTTACCCAAATTTATTCGTTACGGGTCCTTTAGTATCTACTTATCAACCTGAAGCGTTTAAAATTGATGATGCTCCAATAATAAAAGCGAATACACCAGAAGAAGCTATTAAGTTAGTAAAAAAACAATTGCCTTTTAAACCAGACTTTATTAAAATATGGTATATCAACACCTCGGAAGAAGATGCGGAGATGAATTATAAAATAGTTGAAGCTACGATTAATGAAGCACATAAAAATAAATTGAAAGTAGCTGTTCACGCTCAAGAATTAGAAACAGCGAAAAAAGCTTTAATTGCAGGGGCAGATATTTTAGTGCATAGTGTAGAAGATAAGACTTTGGATTCTGAATTTATAAAATTGGTAAGCTCTAGAAATGTAATTTATATGCCAACGCTTATTGTTAGTGGAAATTATATAAAATCTTATGGAGGTAATGTTAATCCAAGTAAAGAGGATTTTAATTTGTCAAATCCTATACCTTTAGGTTCTCTATACGATATTAAAAGAATAGAATTAAAATCAATATTTAAGAGTTATAAAAATTTAGCAGATGAGTCAAAAGAATCTAATGATGCTACAGAAGCTATTATGGATAAAAATTTAAGGATAGCTGTAGAAAATGGATTTACAATAACAACAAGTACTGATGCAGGTAATATGGGCACACTTCATGCAACTTCTTATTATGATGAAATTCAAGAGATGAAAGAAGCTGGTTTAAGTAATTTGCAAATTTTAAAAGCATCTACTATTAATGGAGCAAAAGTATTAGATAAAGAAGATATTTTAGGAAGCATAGAAGAAGGAAAAATGGCTGATGCTATTATTTTAAAATCTAACCCATTAGAGGATTTAAATGCATTAAAAGATATAGAATATGTTATAAAAGGTGGTAGTGTTTTTCCAAAAGATGATATTATAAAAGATACACCAGAAATATTAGTTCAGCGTCAAGTCAATGGATATAATGCAGGAGATATTGATGCTTTTTTAGAGCCTTATAGTGATGATTTTGAAATATATAATTATCCTAATGAATTATCAGGAAAAGGAAAAGAAGAATCAAAGCAGGGATATATAAACTTATTCAAAAACAACCCTAATCTACATTGTGAAATAGTGAGTAGAATGGTTTTAGGAAATAAAGTGATAGATCATGAACGTATTACTGGTGTTAGTCTAGAGCCATTTGAAACTATAGCTATTTATGAAATTGAGAAAAATAAAATTATTAAAGTAACTTTTGTTCGCAAATAAAAGTTTCAAATCAAAAGGTGTAGTTTATATAGAAGTGAGTTAAATAAAATAATACTTATACCTCTTAGTTTAAGAAAATGGAAAGAAGTATTGCCGAACATAGAGAAACATGATATGAATATAGATGTTTAATAGCTTAAAAAAAACGAGTTATTGCTTAAGAGAAAGCAAACCGTACACGTTAATCAATTAAATATTGATTTGAAAGCGAGAGAGCGATTTGAGAAATAGAAATTAATTGTATGGAAAATAATCAAGAGAAAGTTCAAAAAAGTAAGGTTAAATCTAATTTTGAGATTCAAGACTACTTGTCAATTGGTTATATATTTCTATTGATATTAGGAGTTTTTTACGAAACTATTTACTATAAATTTTTAGGAATAAATATTTTAGAATACTCCTCTGTATTAGATGTTTTAATTAGCCCAGTTTCAGTTATTGCTAAAACCCCTTTCTTATTAATTATTATCATAATTGCAATTGTTATAGGTTTAATATATGCTAAATTCTTACCTAAATATTATAAGCGACTAGCTAAAAAAGAAAAATATCAATCAGGGAAACATAAAGAAAAATTAGTTAAAGCAAGTGCTCAAGTCGAATCTAAGCAATTCTCTATTATAATGCCAGTTGTATTTGTGTTTTCAATGTTCTTAGGTTTAGGGATAGGAAAAGGAATAAAAGGAAAAGAAAAAATTAATTCGGAAGAAATAAAGTTTACTCACGAATTAGTTTTTGAAGATGGAGTACATCAAAATATAAGAATGTTAGGAAAGAATAGTTTATATATATTCTATATATCTAAAACTAAAGGAGAATTATCTATCTCACCCATTGATGGAAATATAAAAACGATTAAGAAATTAAAAAAAGAAGATTAGTTTTAAAGTATGCAAAAACTAAAGGATGCCAATTTATATAGAAGTGAATTAATACCAATTAGTGGTAAACTCGTTGAGCGTTATAACGAATGCCTAGAATCTTTAGGATTTAAACCTACAACACTCGAAACGTTTTCTATTGATGCAATAGGATGGAGTCCTGAAATAGCTGAAGAAAAAGGGGATAGGCAGTATCTTAATCATGGGGATGCAAATCCTCATGGAATAATTATTTCTCCACTTCAGAAAAACAAACCCGTTCATGAACCATATCATACTTTTGATAGGGAAATGATGCAACATGTTTTTAAAACATATGAAGCTAAGATTAAAGATATTACTCGTAATAGTGCTATTAGTATAGATTTTGACCAAGGAATAGATGCATTTTATGATCCATTAGATATTTTAAAATATGAGCGAATTGCAATAAGTTTTAGGTTAATTGGAGATTTAGATAAAATACAAAAAAAACAATTAGAACTTATAGAAACCTTTAATAAAGGTAATAATTTTATAGATGAAAATCTTCATGAGCAATTGCTTAAATCTGCTAAAAAATACGGAGATTTAAGGTATAGAACATTATCATTAGATACGATATATTACGAGACTGATTCTTTTTTTACGAAAGCATTTAATGGTGTTTATGTACTACGTGATTTTATCACTCCAATCTTAGTCTTTGAAGATGAACAATGGTATAAAGAAGCTATAAAAGACACAACTTATGATGTGCTTATGTATCATATTTCTCATCCAGAATTAATGACCAAGTTACGAGATCATATGATCGTTGAAGTTAATTTAGAAGCTGAAGTTAAAACAGATCGTTATGAACGTATTAAAATGTTTATGTTTCATGAATATATAAAAGAAAACGAACACCCTATACGTGATATATTAACAGATAATGTGCTTTTTAGACGTTATTTGAATAAAGTAGATGTGAAAACGCTTAAAAAAATAAATGGAGTAGAAATCTATTTAGAGCGATTAGAGCGTAGTAATGCATTTAAAATTCAAGATTTGGTAGAAGAATCTTTTTATTTTGCTTTACATCGCCCACACTCGTCATTAACAGTAAAACATCAAGACTTACTTTGGAGACTTTTAGTAAATGTATCGCCTAAAGATGTATTATTTCTATATTGGTATGATAAAGAAGAGTTTTATACACGTTATAATACTTGGGACGATTCTTTAAAAGAATGGGTTATTGAAATAATTCGTAACAATATTTAAGAATTATAGACATATATTATAGAAGTGTTTATCAATTAAACTTAATAAAATGGGACTAGAGTTAATTATATTTATTGCATCAATACTATTTGGAATATTATTATATTGGAGGGAATCTAATGGTAATAACCTGTATCGTTTTGTAAATAAAATCGTTAATTCTAAAGAATTACAAATGAAACCTGAAGATAAAACAGGATTTGTATTTCAGCAAAAATTTATATTAAGATTAGTATTTATTTCGTTTTTATTTTTAATGGTTATATTGATACTTCAATTTTTAATACCATTAGGGTTTGATTATAATACTGTCTCAATATTTGCATCTAGTATTTTTGGAACACTAGTGGGAACTTATGTTGCTAATTTTGTAATTAAGTCTGGAAAAGTAATTGAGAAAAAAGGAGATTCTTTATCTCATATTGTTGAAGATGTTGTTGAAAAGGGGAAAGGTTTTATTGAAGATTTAAAGTCAAATAATGAAGATGGTGTTGAAGATATAAAAGAAGAAGATACTCAAGAAACACCTAACCCAAATCAAAAAAGTGCTAGAGAACGTTTAAAAGATAAAGGGTTGATGTGATTTATAACTCCCGATTACAAAAAAACGCATACAATAACAAGTTTGCGTTTTTTTGTTTTTATGATTATAACCCTAACTAACGTGTAATAATAACTAAACCTTCTGTTCTGTCTGCTATAGCAATATGCGTTAAAGAAGCTGCTACTCCTGTTGGTTGAGTTAAAGTCGCTTGTAAAGATCCAGTAACAGTAGCGGTAGATGGATCAATAATATCTACATCATCATTCGTAAGTCCTATTACAAAAAGTGATGTACCATCTGTTCCTATATTTATAGGCTCATATGGGAGCGGAATTAATGATAAAGCGTTATTATTATCTAAATCAATTACTTCTACACCACGAGCTGCAAAACTTGCAACATATAGTTGATTATCTAAAAACTCACTTTCTATTGGGAAATTTGCAGGGCCTACAGGACTTTGAAATGTACCTGTATATTGCCTTGGAGTTAATACGACAGCTTGAGGAGTTGCTAATACTTGTCCGCTAACATCAAACTCTACTATTTGTATGGCCCAATTTGCAACTTGTCCTATATCTTGAGAATAAAATGCTTTAGCTCCATTAGCAGTAGCAGTAACATGTACGTCAGGATTACCAGTAATATTATCTACAACAGGTATTCCATCTGTTACCAAAGAAATAGAACTTGCTGTATAATTATATATTTGAGTATCTGAATTTGTTGAACCTCCAGAAACTACTAAAATTCCATTTGCAGCAGATAATCCAGAAAATATATTAAAATTTGTATTAGTTGTTGCAACTACATTAGGTTGCATTGGATTGTCGAGATTCAAAACTTGAAGTAAACTCCCTGTTTGTGTAAATAGTTGTTCAGTACTTGTATCAACAGTAATGTCATCGGCCGAAATATTTAATAAATTACGCTCCAATGTATTAAGATTAACAATTTCTATTTCTCCACCACATGCAGCATATGCAAAATCATTAAAGATAACAACATTAAGGCATCCGTTAGTTGCTAAACTAACATTGTTGTCAATAGGAGGATCATCATTCGTTACTTGATTATCACTGTCATCTGATGAGCAAGAAATAAAAACGGTTATCGATAGAAATAAAACAAGAAAAGAAGTAAATTGTTTAAACATAGCTTTTTACTGATAAGTCTGTTAATTCAGAGTTAACTAACACTTTAATTAAGAGAATTTTATAAATAACGCAAGTAGAATTATAAAATTGTAAAAACTTGTCTGTAGCGTTCATAAAAGTTTTGTTATTTTTATATGAAGTTAATTAGTAACAATATACTGAATATAGATACTAATTAAGTAGAATGAGTAGTGATAGGAAATTGTTAATAATCAAAAGATAAAATATGTTAAAGCGCTATTGGCAAAAGGGTAAGAAGCAAAAAAGAATTTTAGTTAGCCTAGGAATAGTAGCTGTATTGGCTTTATTCATTCTTAGAGACGATTATCAACCTGTATTATTATTTATTCGTAAATTTTTATTTATTATTCTTTTAAGTGGAGTTATTCTTTTTTTAGGACTTCGAAAATTCAGATCATCTGCAAGTACAGGTAAGCGCTTAGGTATTTTAGGGATATTACTTTTAATTTTTGGGATATTTTATATTGCTGGATGGCGTTATAAAATGTATGATTATATGAAAACGTATAATGTTTTTAACGATTTAAATAAAATAGAAATTAACGAGTTACCATTAACTCAAAATGAGAGAATCCAACCTTTACAAAACATATTTTCTATGGCTAATGAGAGTGTTGGAGAGACTAAAGATGTTTCTCTGCCACACCTAGTTAGAGTAGATAATGAGAATAAATGGACGATGGCTATTCAACCTTCAGAGAAGTATATATGGCAACGCATTAGTGATAATACTGAAGAAGTGTTTTCAGTATCTAGTACTTCTCCTTTCCCGAGATTTTCAAATGAAAATAGAATTCCAGTTACGTTTTCTATAGGAGAATCTTTAAAATTTAGTAGAAATACGTACAATGCAGTAGTACAACGCTTTGGATTATGGAAATTATTTAATTATGAGCCAGGCGATGTTTTCTATATGAAAAATGATAGTAATGAATGGGTAGAAGTAGTGAGTTTAACAAAATGGAAAGGTTTCTTCTTTCCATATCCAACTTTTGCCGGAGTGATGGTAATAGAAAAAGGGGATCATAATTTTAAAGATTATTTGGAACGTATTGCTATAGGAAAAGGAACATATATAAGCCCTGAGGATATGAAAAACTATCCATTTTTACAGCGTCAAAATACATTAAGTGAAAAAGTATCTCGTATCCAAGCAGAGTCATTAAAATTTTTAGCTGGATTTAGTGATCCATTACCTTGGAATATGAAAACAGCTGTAAAGATTCCTGATTTGCCAGAAGATCAAAACCCACAACCTTTTGTTACAGATTTTGATTTTTCTGATAGCTCTTCTAATGCTTATAGCGGATTATACCATTGGTTTGGATTGGAGCCAGTAGGAGAGGAGCGTACAAGTTTAACCTTTAGTGTGTTTATACCTGCAGACGGAACAAACAAATTATTCTATTATGACCATGCTACAAAAAAGCAAGGTTATGCAGGTGTATCTGCCATGCCATTAAAAGTTCAGGAATCAAGAAAAGAATATGATTGGAATGTAAATGCACCTGTAGAATTTAGACCTTATATTAAAGAAATTGCTGGCAGAAAACGATTATTCTTTTTAGGTACGGTATCTGCTAAAAACGAATCCGGCCAGTTTGATGGTGCTGCTACTCCAGATTTAGCACTAATAGATAGTGAATATCGTGATGTGGTATGGATTGATGTAAAACACCCGAGCAAATGGGATGAATCTCTTTATAATCAATTAAACGAAGCTTGGAGATCAAGCGAAGGTATTGGGTATTATTATGCATCTGATACAATACCAAAAATTGATGTAAATAAAATAGCTGTCGATTCACTAAAAATCCTCCCTAAAACTGAAGAAAATAAACTTCAAATTCAAGCTTATCAACGTAAGATAGATTCTTTAAAAGCTCTAGAATCAAATTAATGTTATTTTAAGGTGATGTAAATTTATAGGTTATTCTCGACTAAATTTTAGTAACTTATAAATTATACAATCATGAATAAAATTTTTGTAATTATTATTAGTTTACTTTTTACGGTAAACTTTATGTTTGCCCAAGAAATCAAACATGCAACACCCAAAGTAAGGGTTACACCAAGTAATATATCTGCCAAAGAGAAACAAAATAT
The DNA here is from genome assembly GCA_003443635.1 of Flavobacteriaceae bacterium. Classification (NCBI taxonomy): domain Bacteria; kingdom Pseudomonadati; phylum Bacteroidota; class Flavobacteriia; order Flavobacteriales; family Flavobacteriaceae; species Flavobacteriaceae bacterium. The sequence goes on from CP031964.1 coordinate 1,841,418, forward strand.
TGGGTTATATAAGAAAGTAGTTCAATCTGTTGTAACTATTCAAACGGTATCTGATAAATATACAGAGAGAGGTACAAATAAAAGCCAAGGTTTAGGTTCTGGAGTTATTATCTCTGGAGAATGCCATATACTTACTGCTGCTCATGTTGTAGATGGAGCCAAAGAAATATATGTGAAAACCAATGATGGAAAACTACGAGAAGCTTCTATACTTTTTAGTGAGAAAACAGCAGATATTGCTCTACTAAAACTTAAAGTTCATGATGCTAATTTAGCACATGCAAAATTTGGAAATTCAGATGCTTTAGCAATCGGTCAACAAGTATATGCTATAGGTAGTCCATATGGCTTAGAGAACTCGTTTTCTACGGGAATCATTTCGGCATTTAGAAATTTTAATACATTATATGATGGTACAGTAGGAGTAGAGTTTATACAAACTGATGCTGCAATTAATTCTGGAAATAGCGGCGGCCCAATTTTTAATTCATCAGGTGAAGTTATAGGTATTGCTTCAAGCATATTAACTGTTTCTGGTGGATTTCAGGGAATAGGTATGGTCGTTGCAATTAATACAGCTAAAGATCTACTATCTTTTGAAGGTAGACCTTGGATTGGTATTGAAGGAAATTTATTGACAAGTGAGAATTTTAAAGAAATTTTTAATTTAGACATCCCTGGAGGTATTTTAGTTCAAAAAGTTGCAAAATCTAGCCCAGCTGAAAAAGCAGGTATTAGGGGTGGTAATATTTATGCAAAAATTAATAACAGAGAAGTTTTACTTGGAGGAGATATTATTTTACAAATAGGGAGCCAAGTAACTTGCCACACAGATTGTTTGATTCATTCAAAAAATGAATTAAACACAAAAGATAAATTAGAAATTAGATATTTAAGAAATGGTAAAGAATATCTGACAACAGTTGATATATCTGAAGTTAGAAAAAACTTTTTAGCATTAGATTAATAATTTCGCTTACTCAATTTTGATGATATAGGAGCTCCATTTTTTTATTTGAACTGAAATATGATTTAATATAATTGTCATCATTAGATTTAAATAAAATACTTTATGATAAACATTAATTAATCAATCCAAAAATCAGGCTCTATATTACTCCCTAATATTGTACAATCTCCGCATGCTGCCGTAACCATAATAAATGGACCTCCAGGCTCAATAAGCGGTTCCTCTTCATTAATATCTGCAAATGTTAATCTTCGAGTTCTGATTGTATTAATTAACCCTGATTCTAATAAAGGAGCTTCTACTTCACAATTTGTAATGTAATCTGGTAATGGTTGAAATGGATCTGGAAATATATCTCTATAGTTAAAAAAGATTCGCTCCTCTGAAACTGAGGACACATCAAAAAAGCCTACTACATTTTCGTTAGGATCAGTTACCGAAATCATATTTCCAGCTAAGAAACCTGGCTGAATTTGAGAAAATAAACTTTCTGAACTAGAGAGCTCATTAAGAACTCTATAAAATGTAAATGATTCTAAAGATTGCACAAATTGTTTAACGAGTATACTGTAACGACTTCGTATAATAAAATCATCTGAAGGTATAAACCTGACAAACTTATTTAATACACGGTCTTCAGAAAGATCAGTAGTTTCTGTTTGGATAATGGTATTGGATTTTATGGTGTTATAGCAAACCCTTTCTTCTCGGGTTCTAAAAATCAAATCAACATCAGGAGGGTTTTCAGAAACAATTATTAAATCTCTAGAAACCCAATTAGGGGCAATAATTTGATAAGTCTCTTCATATTCATAACGGTATAACCTAGAGTTTCCTGTAGGATCAAAACTAGAAACCTGTATGGATAATCCATCTACTCCTTCGTTCTCATTTGAATCTTGAATGGCTATAACTTCTTCTATTTCGGAAGTGTTAGCAGTAAGTGTAACTGTTTGAGACTGGTATTCTCTTCCATTACTAGTTACGATCATCAGTTGGTACTCGTTATTTGGTACAGCGTTAAATTGTGTGGTAGAAACATATTTTCCAGGTTCAGTTTCTTGAAAAAGAAATATATTTTGTAACCCATCAATAACATGAACATCTGCATTTGATTCGGGTAAAGGCCCATCTTCTTCAAGCATAAACGTTCTTGTTAAGCTTATTTCTTGATGCTTAAATTCATTGGTAATGGTAGCTTCTACAACTAACGCATCTTCAAAAGTAACACTTTCAATTTCAATTGGTTCAACACAACTATTTATTATAAGAGCTATAAAGATTATAAAAAGAGAAAACGTTTTTATTTTTTTCATAAATTAATGCTTACTCAACTGTAATAATATCTCTTATTGTTATAGGAACTCCATTTTTAGTAAAACCTTCTATACAAATTTCGTAATGACCTGTATTATCTGAAGTAAAAAAAGTCAATTGAGTATCTTCTTTATTTAAGTTTAAATTTGGCTCCCAAAATAATTGACTTCTGTAATCAGGAATACGATTTTGAGCATCATTATCAGCATAAACTTGATTAAAATATTTTTTGTAAGCTACAGGTTTTAATAACTTGATATTTTTTATGTAATCTTCAGAAGAGCGATTTTTATTTTTGTAATAATCATTATTGATAGTTTCCATTGAAATTACTCCTTGAAATAATTTTGAACTATAAATATATTTGTCTCTAACAACACTTATTTTTTTTATGGTACGTGCATCAAAATCTATTAAACTACCATGGTCTTCAACCAATAAGCCATCTACAAGTATTAAAGTTGGTAAATTAGATCTATTATAATTATAACCCTTAAGATTAAAATCGTAAGTATCACCATTCTTGTTAATGGATACATCTTTAATAATTTCAACTACAGTTTCTCTGATAGTTGGAAACCTAGTGTAATCATCTAAAAGATATTCTTCTGCTAGTTCACTATAAAAAGGAATCTTTAATGATGTCTCTATGATACTATCTTGTTTATAGGTAGCATATGCATTTTCTATTTGATTATAAATACTACGTTGTAGAATAATATCTTTTAAGTCAAAATTAATTTTGAAACTATTAAATGTCAAATGATTATAATCGATAGGTTTTTGTTCGTTTATAATAATTTGGAATTTTTCTTTTTCATCACCAATAATTTGAAAATTTGCATAGGTGTTATTATTATAATTTTCATCTATGTTAAAATAAAAAACACCTTTATCATTAGTATTAGCGACCTTAAATAAATATTGTTCTCCAGGAATGGATAATCCAATTTTAATATTATGAGCTCTAGTTTGGGTAGCTTTATATATAACATTACCTGAAATTAGATTTCCTCTAAGTTCGGGTAAAAACGAAGGTGTGTTTTTTGTTGAGATTTGATCAATATTGCTATTTCTATTTAAATCCGTATAAGATTCGCTTGTTATTTTCTCTACAGTTTTTAAAGGATATATTTTTTTTACAGATATAGAATAATTTCCAAAAAGCGTACTATTGTCAAAATTGATTAGAGTTAAGGAAACCTTTTCTCTTTGTTTAAATGATTTCTTATTAAGCCTTAATGATAAATGTTGATTAGCGGTTTTTATACGATCTTTAGAGTTATTATTTGTAATGCTTGCAGAAAATGAAGGTATAAGGGTGTCATTGCTATTAAGAATAATGTCTTGATTGCTTTGAAAAGTATTTATAATACTAATATCTGCTTGAAATAAATTATTTTCGCCTGCATTTCTCATCCATTGTGTATATGCAATGAGTTTATAATTTCCAGAAAGAACAGAAACAGGAATAAAAAAATCCCCTTGCCCAACTCCAGATTTTAAATTAACCTTATGTTTAAAAACAGACTTTTTATCAGAGGATATTAATTCGATATAAGCAATTTTACTAATGTTACTAGTTTTATTTGTATCTGCGTTTAAACAATAAACTTTGTAATAAATATTTTCTCCATTAAATAAAAGAGATGTATTGTAATGAACATATATTTTTTCCTGAGGAATTCTATTAGCTTCATAACTATCTTGCTGCCCATGGCTAAAAAGGAAGTTATTAAAAATAACGATTGTTAAAATCAATATATATTTTTTCATCATTATAACTTTAATTAATCTATCCAAAAATCAGGTTCTATATTACTGCCTAACATTGTACAATCTCCGCATGCAGCCGTAACCATAACAAATGGCCCACCTGGAGCGATAATATCTCCTGGGACGTCGTTAGTATCCACAAATGTCAACCTTCGGGTTCTAATCGTATTAATTAATCCTCCATCTAATAAAGGCGCATCTACTTCACAACTTGTAATATAATCTGGTAATGGTTGAAATGGATCTGGAAATACATCTCTATAATTAAAAAATATCCGCTCCTCTGAAACTGAGGACACATCAAAAAAACCTACTACATTTTCGCTGGGATCAGTAACCGAAATCATATTTCCAGCTAAAAAACCTGGTTGAATTTGAGAAAATAAACTTTCTGAACTAGAAAGCTCATTAAGAACTCGATAAAAAGTAAATGATTCTAAAGATTGCACAAATTGTTTAACTAGTATACTATAACGACTTCGTATAATAAAATCATCTGAAGGTATAAATCTAATGAGCCTATTTGATACACGATCTTCAGAAAGATCAGTGGTTTCTGTTTGGATAATGGTATTGGATTTTATGGTATTATAACAAACTCTTTCTTCTTGACTTCGAGGAGCAACATCTACTTCAGGTGGGGTTTCAGAAATAATTATAGCATCTCTAGCGCTCCAATTTGGTGCAATGATCTGATAAGTTTCCTCATATTCATAACGGTATAATCTAGAATTTCCTGTAGGATCAAAACTAGTAACCTGTATGGACACTCCATCTAAACCTTCAGTTTCGTTTGAATCTTGAATAGCTTTAACTTCTTCTATTTCGGAAGTGTTAGCAGTAAGTGTAACTGTTTGAGACTGGTATTCTCTTCCATTATTAGTTACGATCATCAGTTGGTACTCGTTATTTGGTACGGCATTAAATTGCGTGGTAGATACATATTTTCCAGGTTCAGTTTCTTGAAAAAGAAATACATTTTGTGATCCATCAATAACACGAACATCTGCATTTGATTCGGGTAAAGGCCCATCCTCTTCAAGCATAAATGTTCTGGATAAATTTATCTCTTGATGCTTAAATTCATTGGTAATGGTAGCTTCTACAACTAACGCATCTTCAAAAGTAATGCTTTCAATTTCAATTGGTTCAACACAACTATTTATAACAAGAGTTGTAAAGATTATAAGAAGAGAGAAAAATTTTATTTTTTTCATAAAATAAAAATGATTACTAAAATTTTAAATTATAAGTTATTGTTGGTACTGGAATAGAAAATATTGAACTTTGCAAAGCTCTTATTTCTCCATTATCGGTTACAAAAAATACTGAATATGGATTGTTTCTTCCTAAAACATTATATATAGAAATATTCCAGAAACTATGTGCAAGTTTTTTTATTTTATGATTTCCTTCAATATTTAACCCAATATCAAACCTATAGAAATCAGGAATCCTAAACTCATTACGATTACTAAATATGACTCTTTCTGCACCATTAAAATTAAAACTACCAACAGGAAAAGTTACAGGTCTACCAGTTTGATATACAAAAGTGCCAGAAAGACTAAATCGTTTTGTTAATTTATAATTAGTTACTAAACTAACATCATGGGGTTTATCAAAATTAGAAGGAAAAAAATCTCCATTATTAACACGTTCTTCAGCAAATTCACTATCTAATTGTATCAAAGAACGTGAATAGCTATAGCCTAACCATCCATTGAGACGCCCTTTATTTTTTCGTATTAAGAACTCAACACCATAAGCTTTACCTTTTCCTTGTAAAACTTCAGTTTCTATAGCTTCATTTAGTAATAATTGTGCACCAACTTTATTATCGAGTATGTTTTTAGATCTTTTATAAAACCCTTCAAGACTAAACTCATATGTATTACCGTCTAAGTTTTTATATAACCCTAAAGAGAATTGTGCTGCTTGTTGAGGTTTAATATTTAGGTCAGATAGTTTCCATGTATCTGTAGGCGATACAGTAGTATTATTAGATAGCGTATGAATGTATTGATATGTATTATTAAAACTAGCTTTTATAGAATAATCATTACCTAATAAATACCTAGCTGAAGCTCTAAATTCTGGACCTCCATAAGTTTCAATAACTTCATTTTCTTGAAAATTATCTGTTCTAATTAAAGTCCCTTGGTTTCTTGGCAAGCCGTCAGTATAGACTCTTTGAGCAAAATTGTCTGAAGCACCTAATGAAGCATAAAAAGAATATCTAATCCCTAAATTTAATAGAAGTTTTTCATTCACTTCAAAATTATCCGAGATAAATAAAGCAGACTCTAAAGCTCTTTCTTTAGGGATTTCTAAAGATTCAACTATAGATTCTGTTCCTTTTGGATCAATATTTCCGGGATTAACGTTATATAATTTGCTAGAGATGCCATAATCAAACTTATGAGCATCACTATATAAATATTTGAACTTTAATTTTAATTCTGTTTCTTCGACGGTATACCCTAAATCAAAATTCTGATTTGAATTTCCTTCAAATTCAATATTGAATTTATATTGACTATTGGCTACAATAAGACTCCCTGAGTTTTTATCGTTAAAGGTATGATCCCATTTTAGAGTCGCTAATCTATTTGTGTATCCAAAAATGGTATCTGACGTAATACTAAAATCATCATTGCTAAAATATCCAGTAGCTTCAACAGTATTTTTTTTGTTAATATCATGGCTATATTTAGCAATAAAATCATAAAATGAAGCTTGACTATTTTGTAATGAAGGCTCGTCCAAGGATCTTAAAATCCATTCAGAATATGTTCCTCTACCTCCAATTAATAAAGAAGATTTTTCCTTTATTATAGGTATTTCTGCTGTAATATTACTTGTAACAGGGCCAATTGAAGCTTCGGCTGAGATCTTTTCTTTGTTTGCACTTTTTGTAGTAATATCAAAAACCGATGATAGTCGGCCACCATACTCTGAAGGAATATTACCTTTATATATATTAGCACTACCTGTAGAAAATGGATTTATCGCAGAAAAAATACCAAAAAAGTGAGCAGGATTATAGATAACACCATTATCTAATAAAATGAGATTTTGGTCTTCTTTACCACCTCTTACATTATACCCTGACGAACCTTCACCTGCAGTTTTTATTCCAGGTAAGGTAGTAGCTACTTTTAATATATCTCTTTCACCTAGTATTAGTGGAATATTTTTGATTTCCTCAATTTTTATTTGAGTAACACCGCCAATAGCTTCTTTAATATTTCTATCTACATCTGCCTCGATAACGATTTCATCTAATAATTCGGTATCGTCTTTTAAACTCAAATCTAAGGTGCCATCGTTATATAAAATAACTCTTATTTTTATGTCAGCTACTCCTAATGCTGTGGCTTCAATTATATTTGAACCAGAAGGTAATTCTATAGAATAAAAACCATTACTATCTGTAATTGCACTAATCGTCCTGTTTTTTGCTAATACTGCTACTCCAGAGAGAGCAGCATTTGTATTTACATCACGGATATAACCAGATAGTGTATAACTTCTGTTTCTAGTACCTCTTTTTTCTTTACCTATTCTAAAGGTTTGAATAACTTCATTTTGAGTGCTATTATTTTCTTCTACATATGTAGTAGTTTCTGGAATATCACTTTCAACAATTTCATTACTACTTTTATTTTTAAAAAATGCATTAGGTAAGGTATCATAAATTAATGCGCTTTGTGTTAAGATGATTTTATTGTCTGGAGTTATATAATAGTTTATAATTGTTTTATTAAAGAGGTCATCAAGAATATCATTTAAAAATACATTGTCATACTTACCAGAAATAAGAGTTTTGTCAAACCAATTTTCAATAAAATAAAAGCGATAACCTGATAAGTTCTCGATTTTTTTAATAATATCAACTCGTGTAGAATTTTCATATTCGATAGAAATCCTTTTTTCGTTTTCTATATTTTGAGAAAGAAGTAAATGAGAACTTATACAAAATAATAAAAGTAAAAAATACTTCATCTCTTTATGCTGTTTTATTGATTAAAGTATTTAAATGCATCATAAATTGTGATATAAATTCGTCAAAATTAAATTTCATTAAATGCCTATGTTCTTTATAAAAGGAATTAATACTTTTTTTATGATTTGGAAATACTTGTATAAAATCTCTTTTAGATTTTACTAAGAAGTAATTAGCGTTATAGTGAAGGAAAAGCTTATTTTGATATGTAAATTTAGTATAAGCAAAACTACCATTCAAATCTTGAGCTTTCGTTTTAGTATGCTTACTGAGTAATGCTATATTATTATTTTGATAAATTACTTCATAGAACCCTTCAATTTTCGCTGATGTTATTTTATTGCCTGGATAAGACATATTCACGAATAAATGATTATCAATAGTAAATTGTTTAATTTTTTCTGGGATTAACTGAAATGCAAATTGCCCAGATTGATTTAGCAATCTAACAACTACCAAATTATTATGAATATCGTATTTCAAGTTAATATCATAATAAGGTTGATCGTCATATACAACGTTTCCTATTGGATATTGAGAAGGCGTATAATTAGATAAAAAATATTGATTGTTACCTTCTATTGTGGTATATTTTTCTTTGTATTCAACACCGTTGTAAAGATCAATATTCCCTACACCTACTATAGAGTCAAACCATTTATAATATTGTTTCTCATTGAAAGAGTTTTGAGAATTAATTATAGAGGTGCTAAATAAAAAAATGAAAATTATGAATTTCATTAGTTGGTTGATTGATGATGAGTTAAAAGTAGCTATTAATTATTATATATTTTGTTAATGACTTATTAATATTAAAAAACCCTTAAAAATTTTTAAATAAGATCATGAAATGCTTGCTTTTTTATTTTAAATGCTTAATTATTAATTATTTGAAAAATTATAATTTTTAAAAACATCCAAATGTTAAAACTAGGCGTATATATTTCAAATGAGAGTAAAAGTTACTTTCAATGAAAATTAAAAATGCATTAATAATTTAAATTTAGAAATAACGTTTAATAAAAAAACCCGATACTATTATGGAAGATAAAGCAGCAAATAGCAATAGAAGTTTAAAAGTAATTTTAGGAATAGCAATAGCATTGCTTATAGGTACAGGAGTATATAGTTACACTTTATACAGCAGTGGTTTAGAAACTGAAAAACAATTAACAGAAGAGAAACAATTAGTGTTAAACTCTTTAAATGAAAAAGCAGAACAATTAGATGTAGCCATAGGAGAAAGTCAAGTTGCAAACGAAAAATTAATTGAAGCTAAAGAGCGTATAGAAAGTTTAGCTGCATCTTTAGAAGCATCAGAAGGGACTGTAAGAAACTTAAGAAACTACAGACGTAAATTCCTAGCATTAGAAAAAGAAATGGATGCATTATTAGCAGAAAACGATGCTCTTAAGCTTGAGAATTCATTATTAGCTACTTCTTTAGATAGTACACAAACAGAGCTTAATGAACGCTCTATATTTAATGATTCGTTATTAGCTCAAAACTCAGAATTAGCGACTATTGTTGATGATGCTTCAATTTTATCAGCAGCAAGTTTAAAAGGTTTTGGAGTTATTGTAAGAACTTCGGGTAAATTAATCCCAACAGAACGTGCGCGTAGAGCCGATAAAGTTAGAGTTTGCTATACGATCGCTAAAAACACCTTAGTAGGATCTGGAGATAAAGAGTTTTTTGTACAAGTATTAGATCCAAATGATAATGTTTTAGGACTAAATGAGCAAATAGAATTTGAAGGGCAAATAGTAAATTATAGCTTAATAAGTAAGTTTAACTATGAAGGAAACAATTTAGATATTTGCGAGTTTGTAGAGCCAGATGGAAAAAGTAAATTCGAAAAAGGACGTTATGTAGTTAACGTATATGATGAAGATAGATTAGTAACATCTTCAGAATTTGAATTAAAATAATACCTCCGAACTTAACTTCATAAAAAAGGCTATCGATTTCGATAGCCTTTTTTAATTTCATATAATTATGATTGAATTATTGTAATCCTCCCACCATATCTTCTGGTTTTACCCATGCATCATAATCTTCTTCAGAAACATAACCTAAGTTAATAGCTTCTTCTTTTAGAGTAGTTCCGTTTTTATGTGCTGTGTTTGCAATTTCAGCAGCTTTATAATATCCAATTTTGGTATTTAAAGCTGTGACTAGCATTAAAGAGTTATTAAGTAATTCTTTAATTACTGAGTGATTAGGCTCAATGCCTGATGCACAATTTACATCAAAACTCACGCAAGCATCTCCAATAAGTTGTGCAGATTGTAATAAATTTGAGGCCATCATTGGTTTAAATACATTTAACTCGTAATGTCCTTGTGTTCCTCCAACGGTTATTGCAACATCATTACCCATTACTTGTGCACAAACCATTGTTAAAGCTTCACACTGTGTTGGATTTACTTTCCCAGGCATAATAGAACTTCCTGGTTCGTTTGCTGGAATAATAATTTCACCAATACCACTTCTTGGTCCAGAAGCCATCATTCGAATATCATTTGCAATCTTATTTAAAGATACTGCTAATTGTTTTAAAGCGCCATGAGTTTCAACAATAGCATCATGTGCTGCAAGTGCTTCAAACTTATTATACGCAGAAATAAAAGGTAACCCTGTAAACTCTGCAATAAACTCAGCTACACGTTTGGCATAACCTTTTGGTGTATTTAGCCCTGTTCCTACAGCTGTTCCTCCTAAAGCTAGTTCACTTAAATGAGGTAGCGTATTTTCTAAAGCTTTTAATCCGTGATCTAATTGTGATACATATCCTGAAAATTCTTGACCGAGGGTTAAGGGAGTAGCATCCATTAAATGTGTACGCCCAATTTTAACAACATCTTTAAAAGTTTCAGATTTTGCTTTAAAGGCATCTCGTAGTTGTATTACCCCAGGAATTGTAGTTTCTACTACTTTTTTATATGCTGCAATATGCATTCCAGTAGGGAACGTATCGTTAGACGACTGAGATTTATTAACATCATCATTAGGTTGAATAGTTTTCTCACCTTCTCCAATAACATTTCCAGCAATTTGATGTGCTCTATTGGCGATTACTTCATTCACATTCATATTACTTTGTGTACCAGAACCTGTTTGCCAAATTACTAGCGGAAATTGGTCATCGTGCTTTCCTTCTAAAATTTCTTCACACACTTGAGCAATTAAATCACGTTTTTCAATAGGCAATACCCCTAATTCACAATTGGTAAAAGCTGCAGCTTTTTTAAGGTAAGCAAAACCATATACTACCTCTAGAGGCATTGATGCTGGAGTTCCAATTTTAAAATTATTTCGAGAACGTTCAGTCTGAGCTCCCCAAAGTTTATCGGCAGGTACTTTTACCTCACCCATAGTATCTTTTTCTATTCTATAACTCATAAAAGTTTTATTAATTTTAGGATTACAAATTTACAATTTTATTGTGGATTAACTTAGTCTCTGTTTACCTGATACTTTAACATAATTGTATTTTTTTTAACATTAAAATACTTAAATTAGCTATCGAATTATTTGACAACATATTTTATACATAAAACATAAAAACAATGGCAGCAATTAGACTAGGAGATGAAGCTCCAAACTTTACAGCACAAACTACAGAAGGAGAAATTAACTTTCATGATTGGTTAGGAGATGGATGGGGAATTTTATTTTCACACCCAGCAGATTATACACCAGTATGTACTACAGAATTAGGAACAGTCGCTAAATATAAAGCAGAATTTGATAAGCGTAATGTAAAAGTGGCAGCATTGAGTGTAGATGGTATTGATTCTCATCACGGATGGGTTAAAGACATTAACGAAACTCAAGGAACTACAGTAAACTTCCCAATTATAGCTGATGAAGATCGAAACGTGTCTGAGCTTTATGATATGATTCACCCTAATGCAGATAGTAAGCTAACCGTACGTTCTGTGTTTGTAATCGGAAACGATAAAAAAATAAAACTAACGATTACATATCCAGCGTCAACAGGACGTAATTTTGATGAATTATTACGCGTGGTAGACTCGTTACAGTTAACGGCGTATCATAAAGTTGCAACCCCTGCAAATTGGAATAATGGTGACGATTGTGTAATTGTGCCAGCGGTTGCTAATGAGCAAATCCCTGAGTTATTCCCTAAAGGGCATACAGAAGTAAAACCGTATTTACGTATGACGCCTCAACCGAATTTGAATTAAAAAAATGACCTATTTTAATTTTAAATATAAAAGATGTTTTTAGCTATTGGCCCAATCCAATTGATTTTACTTTTTTTGATTCCTGTTGGTGGAATTTTACTTTTGATATTTTTTTTATTAAAGAAAGCAAGAAAAATAGATAAGGATAAAATATCTAAAATGAAAGATTAATAATTAAACAACTTTTTATTTAATAACCTGTTCATAAATCTTAATTTTAGTATTGTATACATTTAAGCTTTATAGTATCTTTGCCACAGATTTATTAAAAGACACACACAATTATGTTTGATTTCGATCAGTATTTAGGATTTTTAGCATTTTTAACGATATTAACCATCGGATTTTGGTTAATGATATTTCTTATCACTTTTGTAATTCCTTATTGGATTGGAGGAGCTGCAATTGAGCGCGTTAAAGAAATTATGGCTGACCGTAAAGCTAAAAGAGAAGCATAATTTTAAAATACTATATAAAAAAAGTAAAAAAAGGGGAAGCATTTGCTTCCCCTTTTTTTGTTAGTTATTTCATCATTGCAAGGCTTGTTGAACTCGTTTCAGAAACGAAGTAATCTTTTAAACTGGAACTAGAGAGATAAACAGATTGATTGCTTCACGTTCGCAATGACGTTAAAATTAACCTTCAAATTCAAAATCCTCTTCACCACCATTATTATTTCCTTGATTACGACGGCGTTGATTTTTTTGTTGATTGAACCTGTAGGTAAATGATAAGTTTATGCTGCGTTGTCTGAATTGAAATTCACCTTCATTAAAAAATGTAGGAGTTGTTGTTTCAGATCTACGTTTCCTACTATTAAAGACATCACTAATATTAAGTGCGATCGATCCTCTTTCGTTAAATACATCTTTACTAAATGCTAAATTAGCAGAGAATAAACCTTCATTTCTGGTTTGTGCAGTTTCACTAGGCCCACGATAAAATAAACGTGTTTGCCAATCGATGCCTCCTGGTAATGTATATTTATTGTTTAAACGAACAAACCAGCTAAAGTTATCGGCATCAAAATTAGTGCCGTTAAAATCACCACGTGTTTGATTTTCGAATATATTGACATTTCCGTTAATATTCCATTTACGAGTAGGTCTATACGTTACTGTAAACTCAAACCCGTAACGACTACTAGATCCTAAATTTACAGGAGTTCGTCTAATTACAGGAATCTCTTCACCACCAATAAGCACAGTTGTTCCAGTATCTTCTGTAATAAAAGTAAATACATCTGTAGAACGTTGGTAAAAAATAGATGAATTTAATGTTAGCTTTCCGAATCTATTTAAATATCCTAAATCAAAAGCATTAGAAAAACTAGGATCTAAATTTGGATTCCCTTGAAATAAATTTGTTAAACTACTTTGAGAGGGGAATGGGTTAATAAATCGTGATCTTGGTCTTCGTACACGACGACTATATCCTAAAGTAAGGCTTTGTTTCTCTGTAAATTCATACCCTAAATTAACGGTAGGGAATAGGCTAGAGTAATCTATTTCGTTAACATCGTTTGTGGTGCGTTGATCTACAGTAACTTGTGTATCTTCAAAACGTAACCCTAGTAAATAAGAAAACTTATCTTTTACTTTACTACCATATTGTACATAAACCGCATTGATGTTCTCTGTATAAACTAAATTATTACTTAAGTTATTATCTCTACTAAAAGCGCCATTTGCTATAGTGTCTACTGCAAAATCGGTGTCTTGCTCTCTAAAGCTACCGCGATAACCAACTTCGAACTGACTACTTTCTCCAATTGGTTTTACATAATCTGCTTGTAATAAAAATCGATCTTGCTCATCGATTGTGCTTACAGTACGATCAATGATTCCATTTTGAGTAATCGTTGAAAATTCATCATCATCACTATTTTCATATTGAAAATCTGCAGTAAGCTTGTGACTACTGTCTTCTCCAAACTGCTTATCAAAATTCAAACCATATTGAATCGTTTTACTATCACTAACTTCAGGATCTAAACGAAAAGTTTCGGTTGCGATTCCTGCACCATCAATAGTAGTAGTGTTATTACGTGTTTCGCTTTCGTTATCACTATTTCTATAAACAATGTTTCCTGTTAAAGAAGTATTATCATTTAAATACCACTCTGTACCAAAATTAGTATTAAAACCTTTTCGAATACGCTCGGTTTCTCGCTCCTCATTTAAAAAAGTATCTGGATTATCAAACGGAATTCCATTGTCATCAATACCACTATTAAAAAATCGAGAACTATTTGAAGATTCCCCAGGGCTTTCTCGATAACTATATCCCGAAGTATTAAAGAAATTAAAATCTCCGGTTCTGTAGTTGATATTTCCTGAAGCTCCTGCCGTTTCTGGATATCCACCATTTACGGTAATGGCCCCGTTTAATCCTTGCAATTTACTGCGACGTAAAATAATATTAAGAATACCTGCGGTGCCTTCTGCATCGTACCTAGAAGAAGGAGAAGTAATAACCTCTACACGTTCAATAGCTTCTGCAGGAAGTTGACGTAAGGCATCAGTGGAGTTTAACCCAACTAAACCAGAAGGTTTCCCATTTATTAAAATTCGAACATTATCATTCCCTCTTAATGCTACATTACCTTCAACATCAACAGAAACAGAAGGCACATTATCCAAAACATCACTTACTGTACCTCCACGTACGGTAAGATCTTTACCTACATTATATATTTTCTTATCAAGCTTAATTTCTACAGTCGTACGCTCTGCTATCACTTCTACAGCAGCTAAAGATTGTGCATCAATATCTAATATTATAGTGCCGAGATCTTCGTCCTTGCTAAGAGTTTTATTGAGCATTTTTTCTGTTTTGTATGAAATATATTCAATAGAGATATCATAAGTTCCTGTGGGAACAGAAATTTTAAACTCTCCTTTTATATCAGTAATACCACCAGTAATTATTTTATTTTCTTTTTTACTAAAAAAAGCAATAGTAGCATATTCTAAAGGTTCGTTGGTTTCTTTGTCTAAGACCTTACCATTAATAGTAACATCTTTTAAAGCAACATTTGTTGTAGGTTGTTGAGCATTAGTAATTATACTACTTAATGTAGTAAGTAGAAGAGTTAGGAGTAGTTTGTTCATTCTATAATTTTGCTTGTTAGACCGCAAAAGTATAGCAAGGTTTAACCGGCATTGGTTAAAGTTGTGTTAAAAGAAAAACCCTACAAAAGCAAGTGTGTTAAAGTATGCTTAAAACGATTTCAGGTGGCCGACCTATAACAGCTTTATCTCCATTAATAATAATAGGACGCTCAATAAGTTTTGGATTATTAACCATTATAGAAATCAATTCCTCATCAGTTAATGTTTTGCCTTTAAAATTCTCTTTCCAAATAGCTTCACCTTTACGAATAAGCTCTAAAGGTGTAATGCCTAATAAAGAAATGATATGTTTCAATTCTTCAACATTAGGAGTGTCTTCAAGATATTTAACGACTTCAAATTTTTTCCCAGAATTTTCAAGGATGTCTAATCCACATCGAGATTTACTACATCTGTTATTGTGATATATTTTAATCATAATATTTGTTATCTCTTCAAATAAGAGCTCTCTTTTATTTTGTTTATGAACTAGTCTTCATTTTTTTGCCCCATAGCCATTAAATACGATTTTAAAAATGGCTCTAATTGTCCATTCATAACTGCGTCTACATTTCCTGTTTCATGACCTGTGCGTACATCTTTAACAAGTTTATAAGGGTGCATTACATAATTTCGTATTTGACTTCCCCATTCAATTTTCATTTTCCCAGATTCAATGTCATCACGTTCGGCTTGTTGCTTTTTTACTTCGATCTCATACAGTTGAGACTTTAGCATTTGTAATGCACGTGCACGATTATCGTGTTGCGATCGTGTTTCTGAACATGAAATTTGAATTCCTGTAGGTTTATGTGTAAGCTGGACTTTAGTTTCTACTTTATTTACATTTTGCCCACCAGCTCCACTAGATCTAGCAGTTACAATTTCGATATCTGCTGGATTAATATCAATCTCAATGGTATCATCAATTAATGGATACACATATACCGAAGCAAAACTAGTATGGCGTTTGGCATTACTATCAAAAGGAGAAATACGTACTAAACGATGTACACCGTTCTCACCTTTTAACCATCCAAAAGAATAATCGCCTTCAATTTGTAAAGTCACAGTTTTTATACCCGCAACATCACCGTCTTGATAATTAAGTTCACGTACTTTAAATCCGCTATGTTCAGCATACATTAAGTACATACGCATTAGCATTTGTGTCCAATCACAACTTTCTGTACCACCTGCACCTGCTGTAATTTGTAATACAGCACTCATACTATCGGTTTCACTAGAAAGCATATTTTTAAATTCCATATGCTCTAATAACTCCGTAGCTTTAATATATTGAGTAGTGACTTCTTCTTCTGTAGATTCTCCTTCTTTAAAAAAATCATAAAGAATATCTAATTCGTCAACAAGAGTTTCTAGTGAGTTGTAATCACCAACCCATTTTTTATTAACTCGTAATGTTTTAATTATTGCTTCTGCAGCTTTAGAATCATTCCAAAAATTAGGATCAAAGGTTTTTTCCTCTTCATTTTGGATCTCTATAAGTTTGACATCTAAGTCAAAGATACCTCCTTAACGCACCAAGGCGCTCCTGAAGATCTTTAATTTGATCTGATGTTATCATAAGTTAAATTACTTTCTGCAAAAATAGAATTTATAAACTTTTATGGAAATTAAAAAGATGATTATTTAGTTCAAATTATGTAGCTTTATGGGCTAAATTTTTATGATGAAAAAAACAATTCTACATTTCGTTTTATTATTATTTATTACTAGTAGCTTTTCTCAAGGATTAAAAGGAAAAACATTAAAAAATTATAACGGTTATTTTAACTTCTTTTATGAAGAAGCTCAAGATAAAATCTATTTAGAAGTTAAGAATTTAAATGAAGAATTTCTTTATATAAGTTCATTATCTAGCGGTATTGGTTCTAACGATATCGGATTAGATCGCGGACAATTAGGAGGAGAACGTTTAGTTAAATTTATAAAGGCAGGAAATAAATTATTGTTAATTCAGCCAAATCAAGATTATCGTGCGATAACAGATAATGTTCTCGAGCGCAAAAGTATAGAGCAAGCATTTGCAAAATCGGTACTTTTTGGATTTAAGATTGTAGAAACCAAAGATGGAACTCATATTATTGATTTTACACCATTTTTAATGCAAGATACACATAATGTGATTGGACGATTAAAATCAAATAGAGAAGGAACATATAAATTAGATCTAACTAAAAGTGCTTTAGCTTTAGAACGAACAAAAGCATTTCCTAAAAATGTAGAGTTTGAAGCGTTGTTAACTTTTAAAGGAGAACCAACAGGGCGTAATTTACGAACAGTAACACCTACTGCATCTTTAGTAAGTGTTGTACAGCATCATTCGTTTATAGAGTTACCAGATAATAATTATAAACCAAGAGAATTTGATGTGCGTAGTGGTGCGATATCTATGTCTTATTTAGATTATGCAACTCCTGTACAAGAACAAATCAGAAAAAGATACATTACACGTCACCGTTTAGAAAAGAAAAACCCTAATGCAAAAATTAGCGAAGCTGTAGAACCTATTATTTATTATTTAGACCCTGGTACACCAGAACCTGTACGTTCTGCATTACTTGAAGGTGCACGTTGGTGGAATGAAGCTTATGAAGCTATAGGGTACAAAGATGCTTTTCAAGTAAAGATGCTCCCACCAGATGCCGACCCTATGGATTGCAGATTTAATGTGATACAATGGGTACACCGCTCGACTAGAGGATGGAGTTATGGTTCTAGTGTTTCAGATCCACGAACAGGTGAGATTATTAAAGGACATGTAAGCTTAGGGAGTTTGAGAATTCGTCAAGATTTTTTAATTGCACAAGCACTGTTAAACAAACCATTTGCTAAAGATGATGATAATTACAAACCAATGTTAGATATGGCTGTGGCAAGAATTCGCCAATTAAGCGCACATGAGGTGGGGCATACTATTGGTTTTGCTCATAATTTTGCTGCAAGTACTAATAATCGTGCTTCGGTAATGGATTATCCACATCCAACGATAACACTAAAAAATGGAAAGGTAGATTTAAGTAATGCTTACGATACAGGTATTGGCGATTGGGATAAGGTAACTGTAGCTTATAGTTATTCTGAGTTTGATAAAAGTGCAAATGAAAAAGAAGAATTAAATAAAATATTAAACAAAGCCAAAAAAGATGGACTACGTTTTATTACTGATAGTGATGCAAGACCGCAAGGAGGAGCGCACGCTTTAGCTCACCTGTGGGATAATGGAAATAGTGCATCAGAAGAATTAGAAAATGTATTAAAAGTAAGAGCTAAAGCAATCGATAATTTTTCTGTAGATAATATTCGATCTTTTGAACCATACTCAATATTAGAAGACGTATTTGTGCCTTTGTATTTCTTTCATCGTTATCAAGTTGAGGCAGCAGCAAAAGTGGTTGGTGGTTTAGATTATAACTATGCTGTAAAAGATGATGGACAATTAACTACTGAAGCTGTAGATGTAAAAATACAGCGAGAAACTTTAAATGCAATTATGACTGCTTTAAATGCTAAAACCTTAGCTATTCCAAAAGATAAATTAAATTTATTCCCTCCAAGAGCTTTTGGTTATGGACGTACAAGAGAATCTTTTGTAGGTAAGACTGGTGTTGCTTTTGATGCTTTAAGTGCAGCTTCTACAGCAAGCGATATGTCTTTACGTTTATTATTACATACAGAACGCGCAAATCGTTTGGTGCAACAAAAGAGTTTAGATAAATCTCAATTAGGTTTAGCAGATATATTGGATGCATTAATTAATAACTCATTTCGTGCTAAACATAACGATGCTTATTTAAGTGAAGTGCAGCAAAACATAAATGTAAATGTGTTAAAATATGTAATGAATTTAGCTGTGAACTCTAATGCTTATTTTCAGGTAAATGCAATAGCTAATAAAACAATTAATGATCTAGCGAAAGGCTTCGATAAAAATTCAGCTTACGATTTACAGTATTTAACTTTAATAAAAGAATTTAGAACAAAACCAGAAAAATTCACAATAAAAGCATCACCAAGACTTCCTGATGGTTCTCCAATAGGAACTGATGTGTGTTATTATGCTGAAAATTAAAAATTAGATTATGATTATAGATTTAAGAAGCGATACGGTTACAAAACCAACTCAAGGAATGTTAGATGCAATGATGAGCGCTAGTGTTGGTGATGATGTATATAAAGAAGACCCAACGGTTAATGCTTTGGAAGAAAAAGTTGCAGAGATGTTCGGAAAACCTAAAGCTTTGTTTTTCCCTACAGGAACAATGGCAAATCAAGCAGCAATTAATTTACATACGCGACCAGGAGAACAGGTAATTTGCGATAAATATGCCCATATATATAACTACGAAGGTGGAGGAGCTTCCTTTAATAGTGGGGTGTCTTGTAGATTGATAGATGGCGATCGTGGGATGTATACAGTAGAGCAAGCTGCTGCTGCAATTAACCCTCCTGATTTTTATCATAGCCCTCTCACAAGTCTAATAGAAATAGAGAACACAACTAATAAAGGAGGAGGAGCTTGCTGGGATTTTAATGAGATTAAAAAATTGCAAAAGCTAAGTAAAGACAATGGCTTAGGATTTCATTTAGATGGTGCACGACTATGGAATGCATTAATAGCAACAGAAGAAACACCTAAACAATATGGTGAAGCATTTGATACTATTTCGGTATGTTTAAGTAAAGGTTTAGGGTGCCCAATTGGCTCTGTTTTAACTGGAGACGCTGAGTTTATGGATAATGCTATTCGTATCCGTAAAATATTGGGAGGTGGTATGCGGCAAGTAGGATATCTCGCAGCAGCAGGAATTTATGCTTTAGATCATCAATTTGAGCGTTTACAAGAAGACCATAATAAAGCGAAAGAATTAGAAAGTGTTCTAGGAACACTATCATTTATTAAAAAAGTTGAACCTGTAGAAACCAATATTATTATTTTTGAGTTGAATGATACTGTAGATGAAGTAAAATTCATGTCTGAACTCAAAACAAATAATATTCATATTATTGGAATGGGAGGTGGAAAATTACGTATGGTAACCCATCTGGATTATACAGATACAATGCATCAGTTTTTATTAGAGAAACTAAAAGGATTTCAATTCTAAATGAATATGTGTAATTAAAATTTATAGATCTATGAAAATTAAAAATGTAGTTTTATTAGTGCTTATGATTCCTATGTTTGTTATTGGACAAGATTCTAAACTTTCAATGTTTGATAATTTTATTGGGAAAACATGGAAAGCAGATGGAAACTGGGGTGATGGTAGTAAATTCAAACAAGAAATAACATTTAAATATGCTTTAGATCATAGAATTATTATCACCAATGCTAAAGGGTTTATAAATAAAGAACAAACCGAATTAGGGTTAAGAAATCACGGAGTTAGACGATATGACAAAACATCAAACAATATAAAGTTCTGGGAGTTTGATGTTTTCGGAGGCTTAACAGAAGGTATTGTTTTTGCTGAAGGGAGAAATATTGTTTATCAGTATAGTTATGGTGATTCATTTGTTACCGATATGTGGGAATATGTTGATGATTCAACTTATAATTTTAAGATTGGTAATTACAAAAACGGTGTTTGGAAACAAGTGTATTTAAGTACTCAATTTAAAGCTATAGAATAGGAATAGCATTAAATTAATCATTTTTTTACTGATAAATCATTAAATAAAACAATGATTTCAATTAAAAAAGAAGCAATACCTTTTATGGCTATTGCTTCTTTTTTTATAATTATTTTGGAACTACAAACCTTTAAATATATACGTAGTCCCTACGTATTTTATAATTCAATTATAATCTCTAAATTTAAAAAGCAGTAAAATCCAAGTATTAATTCCATTTAAAACACTGTCAATCAAATTGCTTACCTTGCCTTTATTAAAACTATACCTATGAAAACTAAATTATTTTTAATAGTACTCATTATATCAGGATTATACTTTACGAGTTGTACCGAAATACAAAATTCTAATTTGTCTGCAAATATCTCTGTAGACGAATCTGTAAAAAAAACATTTAATACTGAAGGGCGTTTATTTTTATTTTTATCTCAAAATCCAAATGTAGAACCACGAACGCAAATATGGCCTAATCCAAGAAACAAGACTTATATTTTTGCAAAGAATATAAATAATTTCAATTCTAATACAGATTTAATAATATCTCATACTGAAGATTGGGAAAGTACTACAGAGTTTACATTAAGTACTCTTCCTAAAGGAGAATATTATGCACAAGCTTTATGGGATCAGGATACTAGTGAATCTAGAACAGATGCCCCAGGAAACATTTACAGTGAAAAACAAAAAATAATAATTAATGAAGAAGCTATAAATTTTACTGTGTTGTTAGACAAAGTAATTCCGAAAAGAACAATTACTGAGCATAATTTAGCTAAAGTAATAAACTTAAAAAGTGAATTGCTTTCAGAGTTTTGGGGTAAAGCAATGCATTTAAAAGCATCAATATTATTACCACATAATTACAATACTAATAAAGCTTATGCTATTCGTTATAATGTAGCAGGTTATGGTGGGAGGTATACACGAATTAATAGATTACTTAATAATTCTGAATTTATGAAATGGTGGGATTCACCAGAATCGCCACAAATTATTACTGTATTTTTAGATGGAGAAGGCCCTTTTGGTGATTCTTATCAAATGGATTCAGATAATAGTGGCCCTTATGGAGAATCTTTGGTGAAAGAATTAATTCCATATATTGAAAATACTTATAGAGGTACAGATGATATGAAAACTCGCTTTGTAGATGGTTGTTCAACAGGCGGATGGGTATCTTTAGGGTTACAATTGTACTACCCAGATACTTTTAATGGTGTGTTTTCGTATAGTCCAGATTCTATTGAGTTTGAAAATTATCAATTGGTAAATATCTATGCAGATAAAAATGCATTTACTAATGAATTTAATTATGAGAGACCAGTTATGCGAAATACAATGGGCGAACCTGTTTTAGCATTAAGAGAGTTTATCCAATACGAAAATGTATTAGGAAACTCGAACACTTACCTTAATTCTGGCGGACAATTTAGTGCACATACAGCATTATACAGCCCAAAAGGAGATGATGGATTGCCTAAACCTTTATTTGATCCTAAAACAGGCGTTATTGATGCTGAAGTTGCAGAACATTGGAAGAAATATGATTTTAAACTTCACGCTAAAAATAACTGGACAACTTTAGGCCCAAAACTTCAAGGAAAAATTTATGTATGGATGGGTGATATGGATGATTTTTATTTAAACCCGGCAACCAGAGCGTTTGATGAATTTTTAAAAGGAACTCAAAACCCAAAATCAGACGCTATAATTGAATTTTCTGCTATGCAAGGCCATTGCTGGCAATTTTCTGACAGAGTAGTATTGGAACAAATACAAGAACGTATAGATAAATTATGAATTAATAAAAGTTTTGTGAAAGCTAATTGTGATTACTCATAAAATAATAACTAAATTAGTATTTCATTAAAAAACGCTCCAAAAATGAACCTTACAAAATCGCTCAGAAAGCAAGGCTATGATTTAATTGATGGCCCTATTAGAAACCACAATCTCTTACAACTTTGGTTAAAGAAGAGTTTTAATGATGTTCAATTATATTATTCACATATTGATCATGCTTTTACAAGTGATGTGAAATTTAATGAAATTGAAAACACAGCACTTAATGTAGATTCAACAACAAAGAATAAATATGGTTTTAATATTGGAATTACTTTAGTTGAAGAGATTTTAAAATCTCTAGGTATAGGAATGTTTGAGCTTTCGACAGAAGTTTCATCTGGAAAGATGATAACTATAAGTTATGATAACTCTATAACAAAAGAAGTTCCTATAGGAGAAGTGCAAAGTTACTTGTCTAACGCAGATTTTAAACACCCAAATAGACCTCTATTAAATAATGCTAATAGAGATAATATATTAATTATAACGGGTGTATTATGTGCAAAAAACCTCGTAGTTGAAATTGAAACAGATTTTAATTTGAATTCTAATTTAATGACTAAGCTTGATACTATGGCAGGTGGAAAGATTGACTTCTCAATGGAGAATAAAAATATGATGAAAATGGTGTCTAGTAATAATAATTATTTTCCTATAGCTATAAAAGCAAATAGAATAGATTTTGATAAAGGGCACTTTAGTAACACAAACCTCGTAACAGATAATAGAAATTTCTTTTAATTAAAGAAAGTCGATCATGTGTTAAATAAACTAAATCTAAGTGTTATTTAAATAAATCCATACCTGGAATATTAGGCATACCATCTTTAGCAACTGCAGCTAATTCGGTTTCATTTACATTACTAGCTTTTTCAATAGCTTTATTAAGTGTAATAACTAAATAGTCTTCGAGTTGTTCTTTATCTTGAAGAAGATCATCACTAATATCTATGTTTTTTATGACTCTGTTAGCTGTTAAAGTAATTCTTAACTGTCCATCACTACTTTGTTCATCAACAAAAACAGTATCTAATCGTTTTTTAGTGGCTTCGACTTTGGCTTGGGTTTCTTGTAATTTACCCATCATTCCTTTTAAATCTCCAAACATTGGTAAAACTTATATTTTAATTAAAATTTCTCAACAAAAATATAAAATTGCGTGTTTGATAAAACGTTTTTTAATGGAAAAATATATTTATAAAGATTAATTTATAATACTGTGTTTTTCGGATATAAAAATTAATCTTTATAAGTCTATTTTTAATGCTATTTTTGCTATCCTTACATTTAAAGATTAATGAGCAAACATCCTATTCCTCCAATAGCAAGAAAAATCCCTAAAGAACTTTCAATACACAGCGATACAAGAATAGACAACTATTTTTGGCTTAACGATAGAGAGAACCCTGAGGTAATTGATTATTTGAATAAGGAGAATGCGTATTTTGAGGAAATGACATCTCATACGAAAGATTTTCAGAATAATTTGTTTGAAGAAATGAAATCTCGTATTAAAGAAGATGATGAAACAGTACCATACAAATACAATGGGTATTGGTATATAATGAAATTTGAAAAAGGAAAAAATTATCCAATTTATATACGTAAAAAAGAAACATTAGAGGCAGAAGAAGAGTTATTGTTTGATTGTAACAAAATGGCCGAAGGCTTTGCGTATTTTAAATTAGGAGGAATTAGTATTAGTCCAGATAATAACTTAGTAACTTATGGTATAGACACGGTTAGTAGACGACAATATACACTTCACGTTAAAAATTTGGTTACGGGAGAAGTTTATAGTGATACTATAAAAAACACTACAGGTTCTGCAACTTGGGCTAATGATAATAAAACAATTTTTTATACCCTAAAGAATGAACAAACACTTCGTTCTGAAAAAGTATTTAAACATAGAATAGGAGAAGACTCTGCTAATGATACTCTTATTTATACAGAGGAAGATGAAACTTTTGGAGTAACTGTTTATAAAACAAAATCTAAAAAATACCTTGTTATTACTAGTTATAGTACTTTAACGACTGAATCTCAAATTTTAGATGCTGATACACCTAACAATGCATTTAGAATTTTTCAACCTAGAATTAGAGGTTTAGAATATAGTATTAGTCATTATGAAGATTCATTTTTTATTGTTACGAATGCTGATAAAGCAACTAATTTTAAATTAATGAAAACTGATGAGGTTGAAACCTCAAAAAGTAACTGGAAAGAAGTAATTGCACATAGAGACAATGTGCTTATAGAAGATGTTGATATATTTAAGGATTTTCTGGTAATTAGTGAACGTAGCAATGGACTTAACAAAATTCGTATTAGACGTTGGGATACTTTAGAAGAGTATTTTTTACCATTTGATAATGAAACCTATACAGCATATACAACTACAAATGTTGATTTTAATACTACAATATTACGCTATAGTTATAATTCATTAACAACACCATCTTCAGTAATTGATTTTGATATGGTTACTAAAGAAAAAACCATTAAAAAAGAACAACAAGTTCTTGGTGGTAAATTTAATAAAGATAATTATGTGTCAGAACGTTTATGGGCAATTGCTGGAGATGGTACAAGAATACCAATGTCTTTAGTATACCATAAAAACACACAAAAATCTTCAAACACTCCATTATTACAATATGCTTACGGATCATATGGTTCTACCATAGATCCATATTTTTCAACGATGAGGTTGAGCATGTTAGATCGTGGTTTTATTTATGTAATTGCTCATATTCGTGGAGGAGAATACTTGGGACGGCCTTGGTATGAAAACGGTAAACTATTAAATAAACGTAATACGTTTACAGATTTTATAGATTGCTCTAAATTTTTGATTAATGAAGGTTATACATCTGCACAACATTTATATGCAATGGGAGGAAGTGCTGGTGGTTTACTTATGGGAGCAATAGCAAATTTAAATCCAGAATTATACAATGGTATAGTTGCACAAGTCCCTTTTGTAGATGTAATTAGTACAATGTTAGATGACAGTATTCCATTAACGACTGGAGAATATGATGAGTGGGGTAACCCTAATGAAAAAGAATACTATGATTATATCAAAAGTTATTCGCCCTATGATAATATTGAATCTAAACCTTATCCAAATTTATTAGTTACTACTGGGCTTCACGATTCGCAAGTACAATATTGGGAGCCAGCAAAGTGGGTAGCTAAATTGAGAGATTTGAAAACAGATTCTAATCTTTTACTATTACATACTAACATGGATACTGGTCACGGCGGTGCTTCAGGACGTTTTGAGCCACTAAAAGAAGACGCAGAAGAATTTGCTTTCATATTCGATTTAGAAGGAATTAATGCCTGAGTTGATAAAAAAACTACTTATTTTTGCTCCGTTAAATTTACATTTAATAAATTAGAAGTATAATAGGAAACTATTTATGAACGACAACAACAATGTATTTGATAATGTTTTAGATCTCATAGGAAAAACACCACTTATCAAATTAAACAAAATAACAAAGAATTTTAAAGGAGAATATTTAGCAAAAGTTGAAGCCTTTAATCCAGGTCATTCAGCTAAAGATAGAATTGCTTTATATATTATTGAAGAAGCTGAACGTAGAGGTTATTTAAAACCAGGAGATACAATTATAGAAACTACTTCAGGCAATACAGGGTTTAGTATTGCTATGGTGAGCATTATTAAAGGCTATGAGTGCGTTTTAGCAGTTAGTTCCAAATCTTCTTTAGATAAGATTGATATGCTTAAAGCAATGGGAGCTAAGATCTATGTTTGCCCAGCTAATGTAAGTGCAGATGATCCTAAATCATATTATCAAGTAGCACAAAGACTGCATAAAGAAATTAAAGGATCTGTATATATTAATCAATATTTTAATGATTTAAATTCGGAAGCACATTATAGAACTACTGGACCAGAAATATGGGAACAAACAAATGGAGCTATTACACATTTAGTAGCTTGTAGTGGAACAGGAGGAACAATTTCTGGTACAGCAAAATTTTTAAAAGAACAAAACCCTAAAATTAAAGTGATCGGGGTTGATGCTTACGGTTCAATTTTAAAAAAATATCACGAGACAAAAGAAATAGATACGAATGAAATTTATCCATATAGAATTGAAGGTCTTGGGAAAAATTTAATCCCATCATCTACCAATTTCGATATTATAGATGAATTTGTTAAAGTATCTGATGAAGAAAGTGCACATACAGCAAGAGATATTTCTAAAACAGAAGGATTATTTGTGGGGTATACTAGTGGAGCGGTACTTCAGGCTATAAAACAACTTAATGCCATCGGAAAATTTAAAAATACAGATAAAATTGTAATAATTTTCCCAGATCATGGCTCACGTTACATGAGTAAAGTATATTGTGATCAATGGATGGGAGCACAAGGATTTTTAGATTCTGAAAGAGAATCGATGGAAGAACAACAAGTAAAATATATAAAATAAGAGCAATTATAATAATAACTTATTTAATTATTAAATATTTGTTAAAGAAATAATTATGCAAAGAAAATATAATTATATAATTTTGTGCTCTACTAACTAAGATTATTATTGGTGATGAAGGATTTATTTGAAAAGATATATAGAGATAAAGGCCCTTTAGGAAAATGGGCTTCACAGGCAGAAGGCTATTTTGTTTTTCCTAAATTAGAAGGGCAGATTTCTAATAGAATGAAATTTCAAGGAAAAGATGTAATTACTTGGAGTATTAATGACTATTTAGGTTTAGCTAACCATCCTGAAGTTCGCAAAGTAGATGCTGAAGCTGCTGCAGAATATGGGTCTGCTTACCCAATGGGTGCTCGTATGATGTCTGGTCATACATCTCTTCATGAACAATTGCAAAACGAATTAGCTTCTTTTGTAAATAAAGAAGCTGCTTATCTATTGAATTTTGGATATCAAGGAATGGTCTCTACAGTTGATGCTTTAGTATCTAAAGATGATATTATTGTTTATGATGTAGATGCGCATGCATGTATTATAGATGGTGTACGTTTACACATGGGTAAACGATTTACCTATAAACATAATGATGTTGAGAGTTTAGAAAAGAACTTAGAGCGGGCTACTAAAATGGCTGAGCAAACTGGAGGCGGGATTCTTGTAATTTCTGAAGGTGTGTTTGGAATGAGAGGGGAACAAGGTCGTTTAAAAGAAATTGTAGCTTTAAAGAAAAAATTTAATTTCAGACTATTTGTTGACGATGCACACGGATTTGGTACTTTAGGTAAAACTGGAGCCGGAGCAGGTGAAGAACAAGGAGTTCAGGAAGATATTGATGTCTACTTTGCAACATTTGCAAAATCATTAGCAAGTACTGGAGCTTTTATCGCTGCTGATAAAGAAATTATTGATTATTTAAAATATAATTTAAGATCGCAAATGTTTGCTAAATCATTGCAAATGCAATTAGTTGTAGGAGCATTAAAAAGATTAGATATGTTGAGAACAATGCCAGAGTTAAAAGAAAACTTATGGACCATTGTTAATGCATTACAATCTGGCTTAAAAGAACGTGGTTTTAATATTGGAAACACACAAAGTTGTGTAACTCCAGTATATTTAAATGGTAGTATACCTGAAGCTATGGCTTTAGTTAGAGATTTAAGAGAAAATTATGGAATATTCTGTTCTATAGTAGTTTATCCAGTGATACCTAAAGGGTTAATTTTACTTAGAATGATTCCTACTGCCACGCATACCCTAGAAGATGTTAATGAAACTCTAGATGCATTTGATGCAATTAGAGAGCGATTAGAAAACGGAACTTATAAGCGTTTATCTGCTGCTTTAATAGCTGCAATGGGAGAATAATAGTTTTTCTTAACTAACTAACCTAAAATAAACAAAAAAGAGTTGCCTAATAATAAGTAGCTCTTTTTTTAATAAATTTCTTTTTTGAATGTACATCGTCTTTTATGAACTTTTGGGTTAAAATTTTTCCAAATTTTATGAATAGCAGTGTTATCTGCTAACTCTGGCCCTCTAATACATTCAACAATACCTTTTTTTGCAAATTCTTTATAGAATTCATCAAATATAATTGCTGTGACTCCTTTGTTTTGATATTCAGGGACAATCCCTATTAAATAAAAAGTAACGGAATCATTATGTTTTTTCGCTTTTAATAGATGTTTAAACCCAAAAGGAAATAATTTCCCTTTCATTTTTTGAAGCGCTTTTGCATATGATGGAGTTACTATAGCAAATGCAATAAGTTTATTATTTTTATCTGTAACAAACTTCACATATTCAGGATCCAAAAACGGGATAAATTTCTTTTTAAAATAATCTCGTTGTAACTGGTTAATTTCTACAAAAGTGGATAGTGATTCATGAGATTTACTAAAGACATCAAACATCTCATCTGCATAGGGTAAAATATCTTTACTATTATTAAAAACTAATGTTTTTAATTGATATCTCTTTTTTATAATGGCTTGTATTCTTGTAAATGATTCATGTGGAATATCTTTATATAAAAATTTACTTTCTAGATATACTTTTTCGACCTGAAACCCTAATTGCTCATAATGAGATGCATAATAAGGATGATTATACCAAGTTATCATATTACCAATATGATCAAACCCTTCGGTAATCACTCCAACCTTATCTAAATTAGAAAACCCTACAGGGCCTTCTGTATAATCTAAATTATATTCTTTACCAATACGATTAATCTCTTTTAATAAAGCTTTAGAAACATTTATATCATCTATAAAATCAAACCAACCAAACCGCATTTTTTTTAACCCTTGCCCTTTTACTTCTAACCAATTAATGATTGCTGCAATACGACCAACAATTTCTCCATTTTTATAAGCTAAAAATAATTTTGCTTCGGCATCTTTAAAAACAGGATTTTCTTTTTTATTAAAAGTTCTTATTTCTTGATTAATAATAGGGGGGACCCAATACTTGGAATTTTTATAAAGTGTAAAAGGGAATTTTACAAACGCTTTTAAATCTTTTTTAGAATGTATCTCTTTTATTGTAATCATATTCTAATTTACAATCATAGTTTAGCGCTTATTAATATAACAAAATTACTGCTTTATAGGTATCTCTTTGTCTTTATGAAAATCTAAACGATAGGAAGCTCCTAACGTAATATTAAAAACAGAAGGAGTATCTTTTGTGTTAAATGTTACTCCAGTATCTAATTGAAAATTTTTATCAAATAAATAAGCGCCCCCAAATCTAAATAAATTATCAGAATTAAAGTCCCCTTTTATACCTTGAGTTTCAGCAAAAACAACCCATTTTGTGTTAAAAGAGTGAGTTAAAGTTAAAATGTATTGAAAATCAGATGCATCTGTTCCTATTCTGTCTAAAATAAAATTAGTTACAAATACCCAGCCTCCAGCAAAATTATTTTGGGTAGCAAGGAGTACTTTAGGGCTAAATCCTTCTACATCTGGAGCCGTAAAAGGGTTATCTTTTGTATCAAAGTTAGCGCCTGCATATACTGCAACTGCTGGAATTAATGAACTCCATTTAAATTTCCTATTAGCATGATAACTGTATAAATTTGGTTTCTCTTCCTCAGCATTTTTTAATGGATCATATATTAAATATTTTGCACCTATTGTTAAATTAGTAAAATTACTTCGTTTTCTCTCTGCTATAAAAAATGAACGGTTATCTGTAAATGTATCATCTCGATATATTCCTTCTATACTAAGTTCTAATTCTTCTAAGAAAACACCATAACGCCCAGCAAAATCCACTCCAAAACCACTAGTTTCAAAATCTAAAAGTGAATGGTCTTCGTTTATGCTAAAAGCACCTAGCTCTAATTGGGCAACTCCTGTACCAACAGAAAAAGCGCTACGAGATGCTCCAGGTCGATTAGAGTTAATAACCTCTGTATATTGACCATAAACTGTTAATGAAAACAATAAAGAGCTAGCTAATAAAATATTGGTTAAAAATAGCTTCATTTGAGTGTTAGTTTAGTTTTTTATTTTATCAAATATATAATTTTATTATTTTTTTATGTTCTATAAACGTGTTTTAAATCATAAGAATTGTATTTTTGAAAAAATATTTAATCATGTTGCAATATGCATCATTTACTGGGGTTTTTAGAACGATATTAATAATAGCGTTAGTATATTATGGAATGAAAATCTTATCTAGAATATTTGCTCCTGCTTTATTGCGTTATGTTACTAAAAAAGCAGGTGAACGTTTTGGACAACAATTTAATCCACAACAAGAACAGCATACTTCTCAAAAAGAAGGCGAAATAACAATAGATAAAGTGCCACATCAAAATAAAACTTCTAATAATGATGTTGGCGAATATGTGGATTATGAAGAAGTTGATTAACTTTTTCTAAAAATAATTTCACAAGTTATTTAGTTCTCAAGCTGTATTCCTTAGATTTGTTTTTGATAAGTAATATTTGTTTTAAACTTTTTAAAACAGATTTAATAATTCTATATGGAGTTTTCATTTAAAAATTTTTTACCACATTTTTTAATTGTTTTAGGTTTTATACTTGCCTCACTATTATATTTTAGCCCAGTACTTAAAGGAAAACAAATTTCGCAGAGCGATATCAAACAATACATTGGTATGGCTAAACAGCAAAATGATTTTAGAACAGAAACGGGAGAAGAAACTTATTGGACTAATAGTGGGTTTGGAGGGATGCCTACTTATCAGTTAGGTGCAAAATACCCTCATAATTATATTAAAAAGCTAGATTTAACTTTACGTTTTTTACCACGACCAGCAGATTATTTATTTCTTTATTTTATAGGGTTTTATATATTACTTTTAGTGTTAAGAGTAGATTATAAACTTGCTGGACTCGGTGCATTGGCATTTGGTTTTTCCACATATTTAATAATTATTTTGGGAGTAGGGCATAACGCTAAAGCGCATGCAATTGCTTATATGCCATTAGTTTTGGCAGGAATAATCCTCACATTTCAAAAAAAATATATTTCTGGGTTTTTACTTACCACAATTGCATTAGCATTAGAGATTGTTGCTAATCATTTTCAGATGACATATTATTTGTTATTATTAGTTCTTGTTTTAGGTGTGGCTTATTTAATTGATGCATATAAGAAAAAACAGTTATCTAACTTTTTTATATCTGTTGGAATATTATCAGTTGCAGCTACTTTAGCAGTAGGGCTTAATGCTACTAATATTATGGCAACTCAAGAATATGCAAAAGAAAGTACACGTAGTAAAAGTGAATTAACAATTAATCCTGATGGTTCTTTTAAAGAAGTTTCTAGTGGGTTAAGTAAAGATTATATTACTGAGTATAGTTATGGTAAACTTGAAACCTTTAATTTGTTTATTCCACGATTTATGGGAGGAGGGAATACAGAAGATTTAGGTAGAAACTCTAATACTTATGATGCCTATCGAAAATTAGGAGCACAACCAAAGCAAGCATTAGATTTATCGAAAAATGCTCCGATGTATTGGGGAGATCAACCTATTGTAGAAGCTCCAGCTTATATAGGTGCAGTAATTTTATTTTTATTTGTTTTTGCTTTATTCCTTGTAAAAGGACGCTTAAAATGGTGGCTTGTTGGTGGGGTTGTACTATCTCTATTATTGTCATACGGAAAGAATCTAAGCTTTTTAACAAACTTTTTTATTGATTATATACCTTTATATAATAAGTTTCGAGCTGTAAGTTCTATACAAGTTATTTTAGAATTGTGTATTCCAATACTTGGTATTTTTGGATTAGTTAAACTTTTTAATGATTTTGAAAAAGAAGAAACTAAAATCAAAGCTCTAAAATATGCTACCGCCATTACTGGAGGTATAGCTTTCCTCTTTTTATTATTAAAAGGAAGTTTATTTGATTTTGTGAGCTTTAGAGATGGAGGACTTATTCAAGCTTATGGGCCTGATTTTATTGAATCCATTAAAGCAGATCGAAAAGCAATCTTTACATCAGATACAATTAGAACTCTAATTTTAGTTTTACTTTCGGCAAGTTTAATATGGTATTTTTTAAAGAAAAAACTATCTCAAACTTTAGTTATATCAGGATTTGCATTATTAATATTATTTGATCTGATTGCAGTTGACCGTCGTTACGTTAATACAGATAATTTTGTTTCTGGATCGCAAGTTCAAAACCCTTATTTACCTAATGTAGCAGATCAAGAGATATTAAAAGACAACTCGCATTTTAGAGTATTTGACCTCTCTTCAGGAGATACTAGAGCATCTTATTTTCATAATTCATTATCAGGTTATCATGCCGCTAAAATGAAACGCTATGATGAGTTGTATAATTTTCATCTTGTAAATAATAATATTCAAGTATTGAGTATGCTTAATACAAAATATATTATAGTACCTGGACAAGGTGAAAGCAATGAGCCACAAATGTTTGAAAATACTGATGCGAATGGTAATGCTTGGTTTGTAGAAAATATAAAATGGGTAGATACAGCAGATGAAGAAATTAGAACATTAGATAGTTTAAATACAGCTATAACAGCTGTAATTATGAAATCCCAACTCAAAGCTGAACATGAAATTGAGGCAAAACCCCAAGATTCTCTAGCTTCAATTTTATTAACTGATTATAAGCCAAACCATTTGACTTATACATCAAATACTAAAAACGGTGGATTTGCTGTATTTTCTGAAAATTATTATAAACATGGGTGGCAAGCTTATATAGATGGCTCTCCAACGGATCATATTCGTGTTGATTATGTTTTAAGAGGAATGCAAATTCCATCAGGAAATCATACAATAGAATTTAAATTTGAACCAAGTGTTATTAAAAAAGGTAGCCGTATAGCTCTAGGTAGTTCTGTAATTGTAGGGATATTATTTATAATAGGTTTGTTTTTGCAATTCAGGAATACTAAAAAAGATAAAAAAAGTGCATAAAAAAGCACTCATAATAACTTATTATTGGCCTCCAGCTGGAGGGCCTGGAGTACAACGTTGGTTAAAATTTGTAAAATACCTTAGAGATTTTAATATTGATCCCATAGTTTATATTCCTGATAATCCTAATTACCCGATTACAGACGAAAGTTTATTAGCAGAAGTTCCTGAAGGAATTACTATTTTAAAACAACCTATAAAAGAACCATATAAATTTGCAAAATTATTATCTAAAAAGAGTTCAAATACTATTAGTAAAGGTATTATCTCTGAACAAAAAAAACAGAGTTTAATAGAACGTATTCTACTTTACATTAGAGGTAATTTTTTTATCCCTGATGCACGTAAAAATTGGGTAAAACCTTCTGTTGATTACTTATCTAGATATATTGAAAAAAATCAAATTTCAACAATTATTACTACAGGTCCACCACATAGTTTACATTTAATAGGATTGAAATTAAAAGATAAATTAAGTGTAAAATGGTTTGCAGATTTTAGAGATCCTTGGACTTCAATAGGGTATCATAAGCAATTAAAATTAACACAATCATCTAGATTAAAGCATAAAGAATTAGAAAAACAAGTATTGCATAAAGCTGATGAAATTATTGTAACAAGTTTTAAAACCCAAGAAGAATTTCAAGAAATTACTAAGCAACCAATTTCAGTTATTACAAATGGTTATGATATAGAAGTGTTTGAAAAGGAAGAATTAGACAAGCAATTTTCTATAGCACATATAGGGTCTTTATTATCTGAGCGAAATCCAGAAATATTATGGCAAGTTTTAAGTGAACTTATTAAAGAAGATACTGTATTTGCTTCTAAATTTCAGTTAACTTTGGTTGGTGCAGTAAGTAAAGTTGTGATAAATAGTTTAAAAAAATATGACTTATTTTATTATGTGAATTATCTAGGTTATGTTTCGCATAAAGAAGCTTTAAAATATCAACACAAGTCACAATTGTTATTAATGATTGAAATTGATTCAGAAGATACTAAATGTATTATACCAGGGAAATTGTTTGAATATATGGTATCTAACAGGCCAATAATAGCTATTGGGCCTATAGATTCGGATGTAGAGCGAATTATAAAAGCCACAAACACTGGTAAGTATTTTAATTATACAGAGTATAAAGCCTTGAAAGAAACAATTCAAACTCATTTTAATGCCTTTCAAAATAATAATTTGAAAACCCATCCTATAGGTTTACAACAATATAGTAGAAGAGAATTGACAAAAAAACTTTCAGAATTACTAAATTCATAGCCATATTTAATATTGTAAATGGGAATAGTACTAAATCAGAGTTCTAAAAATTTTGTTGTAACCTATTTAGGTTTTGGAGTAGGTGCTATAAACTTATTGTTTTTATACACTTATTTTTTACCAAATGATTATCATGGTTTAGTGAGCTACATTTTATCAACTGCCGCTATTATGATGCCGATATTAGCGTTAGGTACTCATAATACTATCATCAAATTTTATTCTTCTTTTAGAACTAGAAACAGTATAAATAGTTTTTTAACGTTAATGCTATTATTTCCATTTTTAGCAATTATCCCTATAGGAGTTATTGGTTGCTTTTCTTATGAAATGATTTCAAATTCATTATCTAAAGAAAATGAAATTATTAAAAACTATGTTTGGTTAATCTATATCGCAGCGATATGTTTTGCTTATTTTGAGATTTTTTATGCTTGGGCAAAAGTGCAAATGAAAAGTGTATTTGGAAACTTTATGAAAGAAGTATTTCATAGGGTAGGAGTGTTATTACTTTTTATAGGGATTTATTATAAATGGATTACGGTTGATGATTTTATATATGGAGTTATTATAATTTATATATTAAGAGTATTGATTATGATGGGATATGCATTTGCTCTTCGCCGCCCTGTATTACGATTTAAAAAAATCACCAATGTATCTTCAATTATTAAATATAGTTTATTAATTATTATTGCAGGTTCAGTAGCGAGTATCATATTAGAGATTGATAAATTTATGTTAGGACAATATATTGTTATTGATAATATAGCATTTTATGGTATTGCTGTATATATAGCTACAGTAATTGGAGTGCCAGCTCGGTCAATGCATCAAATTACTAATCCTATTACCGCAAAATTTTTAAATGATAATGATAAAGAGAGTTTAAAAGATTTATATAAAAAAAGTTCTATAAACTTATTTATTATTGGAGGGTTTGTGTTTTTACTTATTACATTAAATATTAATGAACTCTATACTATCCTTCCTGAAGAATTTAGAGGGGGTGTTTTGGTTGTATTTCTTATTGGTTTAGCAAAACTTATCGATAATTTAATAGGTAATAATAACGCAATCTTGTTTAATAGCAATTATTATCGAATTGTACTTTTATTAGGCTTTATATTAGCCATATTAGCCGTTATACTTAACGTTGTATTAATTCCAGTATATGGTATTTATGGAGCAGCTTATGCTACTTTTATTTCTATTGTTGTTTATAATATTTGTAAAGTTGGTTTTGTTTATATAAAATTTAAAATGATTCCGTTTACGCTAAATACGTTTAAAACAATAATAGTTTTAGGGGCGTTTATTTGCACTTTTTATTTTTGGGAGTTTACCTTTCACCCGATTTTAAATATCATTTTAAAATCAATGTTTATAAGCTTGTTATATGCTATTATAGTCTATCGTTTTAATCTATCTGATGATATTACCATAATATTAAATAAGTATATAAAAAAATAGAGAATTATATACAAGAGTTTCTAGGTAGGATAAACTAAGTGCGACTTCATTTTATTATTAGTATAATTATTATTGTAATCCATAATACGATAGTATATATCCACTCTTTTTTTAATTTGTTCATGCTTAAATAATTTAGTAGGTTATATAAGGTATTTAACGTGATTCTACTTTAATTGTTTTATTTAGATGATTCCAAAAAAATAGTATTATAAAAGAAAACCCTGCAAGGTGCTTTGAGGCATACGTCCAGCAAGGTTTTCAGTAAGACAAATAGTTTTTTGTTAGTTTATACTTCTTCTTGATCTACTTCTAGATTTTGAAGAATTTGATGGAGAACTACTTTTTTTAGCTCTACTATTACTCGAAGTCGATTTTGCACGTTGCGATCTACTGTTGCTTGAACTAGAACGTTGTTGTACAGCACTCCTCCTGTTTGAGCTGCCTCTAGAGGCTACTCTTGAATTAGAATTTTGTCTAACAGGCGCTTTTCTAATTCTATTATCATTAGAAGATGATCTTCTATTTACACTTGACCTTCTGTTTGTAGATTGATTTCTATTTACTGAGGATCTTCTATTATTAGCATTGTTAGTAGCAACACGTTGTCTTTGAGTTCTGTTAGTAGTTGTAGCTCTACGTGAATTAGAGTTAGCATTTCTATTGTTAGATACTCTACTTCTATTATTAGTTGTAGCTATACGACTTCTACGAGATATACTACCTTGGTTGTATATAGAACTTCTTCTCTTTGAATTGTTTGCATAACCTCTACGATTATTATTATTATAACTATACCTTACGTGACGTCTATAATTGTTTCTATATGGTCTGTAGTAATCATACCTAACAGTTCTATAATACTGTCTGTATGGCCTTACATTAATCACACAGTATTCTCTAGCTGGAACAGCATAATATCTATGCCAAGATCTATAAGTATAATATCTGTTATAAGAATTAATATATCCTGAATAATGAGAATATCTATTATAAAGATCGTAATACGCATATAGATTACCAATTCTATTTATTCTTCCGAAACCATTATAACTAATACATATATCACCAATTTGAGACACTCTTCCATAATAATCATAAAAAATAGGTGTATTTTCGATTTGTACTACAGCCCCATAATCATCATATTGCACATAAGCGTTATAATCATACCCTGAATTAAAACTGAGGTTTACTACTCCTAAATCTATGTGAGCACCAAACTTAGGGCCATAATTTTTTACATTAAAATCGAATTGGCCATCTCTGAAAATTGCGAATTCAATTCCGTTTTCTACAAATATGAAAGAATTATTATATCCTCTTCCATAAGATGTTGATGTAAAACCATTATTGAAGTTGTTGGTAGTTTCTGCATTAACAGTTAATCCTGCAAAGAATAAACTTGTTAAAAGGAATAGTAATTTTTTCATAATCTTTGTTTTAATGTTACTTGTATAGTTGATACCAAACAGCGTGCCAAAAAACACGACTAATATTTACTATTTTGATTTTCAGATGATTAATATGTAAAAAATGTAAATTCTTTTTTATATTTTTATAATGTATTATTTACTCTTTTATGGAAAACAGTCTAACCAATGTTACCAATTGTAAAAACTGCGATAAACAGCACGAAATAGGATTTGAGTTTTGCCCACATTGTGGACAAAAAACAAACGAAGATTTAACTATTGGCGTATTATTTTATAATACTATAAGTAATTATTTTTCTTTTGATGCTCGGTTTTTTAAGAGTTTTATCCCTTTAATGTTTAAACCTGGAGATTTAGCAAAACGCTTTATTGAAGGCAAACGCTTATTATATTTACATCCAGCTCAGATGTATTTATTTATCTCTGTAGTCTTCTTTTTTATTATATCGTTTGCAATTAGGGATACATCTCAAAAATTAGATGAAGGTTTTAAAAATGAAAAAGAGAATTCTACAATAATTTCAGATTCATTGAAACCAACCTTAGATTCTATACAAATTCAACAAACAGAAAAACTATTTAATCAATTAAAAGATAATAAAAAGCTTCTTGGAATTAACGATGAGGATTTAAAGCTAGCAGATTCGATAATTAAAATACAAGCTGCAAATCCTCAAAGATTTAATACTGATTTTGGCTTTGATGAAAAAAAAGTAGACTCCCTTATTGCATCAGGTGCTGAAGATGCAATTATCTATAAACAAATGGGAATGAAAGATGATGCAGGGACTTTTACACGTCATTTTTTTTCTCAAATGCTTAAGTTTTATAAAGATCGTGGAGCTGGTTCTATTTTACAAGCATTTTTTGATAGTATACCGATAGCACTGTTTTTTTTGCTACCAATATTTGCATTTATTTTAAAGTTGTTTCATTATAAAAAAGGGCGTTTTGCGCATCATCTGGTATTTAGTTTTTATTACTTTTCGTTTTTGTTTACAGCATTTAGCCTTTTGTATGGGATTAATCTAATCACAAATATTCCAAATTGGATAGATTTTTTAATTATACTATCTACCTTTTTCTATTTATTTGTAGCAATAAAACGTTTTTATAATCAAGGATGGTTTTTGAGTTTTGTAAAAAGTAGCGCTATTACTTTTATATATTTTATGTTCCTTATCCCATTTACAATATTTGTAGGTTTAGTAGCATTTATGCTCTATTGAAAGAGTTAAGTTTTACGCTGCACTTATACAAAAATAATAAATTATAATTTATCTTTTAAAAAACGACCTGTAATAGATTCTTTGTTTTTTACTAATTCTTCTGGAGTGCCTGAAGCTACTAAATACCCTCCACCTTCACCACCAGTAGGCCCAAGATCTATAATATAATCAGCACATTTAATTAATTCTAAATTATGTTCGACTACAATAATAGAATGCCCTTTTGTAATTAGTGCTTCAAACGAAGTAAGTAATTTTTGAATATCATGGAAATGCAACCCAGTAGTTGGTTCATCAAAAATAAATAGTGTTTTATCTTTTGTATTTCCTTTTCCTAAAAAAGAAGCTAGCTTAATACGTTGAGCTTCACCACCAGAAAGCGTAGAAGAGCTTTGCCCAAGAGTAACATAACCTAAACCAACATCTTGAAGAGGTTGAAGTTTATTTTTAACCTTATTTTTCCCTTCAGTGTCAAAAAATGAAATAGCTTCATCAATTGTCATATTTAAGATATTATCAATAGATTTATCTGCAAAAGTGACCTCTAAAACTTCTTTTTTAAAACGCTTACCTTTACAAGTATCACACTCTAAATGTACATCGGCCATAAACTGCATTTCAATAGTAACTTCACCTTCACCTTTACAAATTTCACAACGACCACCATCAACATTAAAAGAGAAATGTTTCGCTTGGTAATTTCTTATATGACTTAATTTTTGACTTGCAAATAAAGCACGAATATCATCATAGGCTTTTATATAAGTAACAGGGTTAGAACGAGAAGATCTCCCTATAGGATTTTGATCAATAAATTCAATATTTTTTATTATACTAAAATTGCCTTCTATGGATGTAAATTCACCTGGCTTTTCACTATAATCAGAAATCTCTTTAACTAGAGAAGGATAAAGTATCTTTTTTACTAAAGTACTTTTTCCACTCCCAGAAACACCAGTAACAACTGTTAAACCTTCTAAAGGAAATGTAACATCAATATTTTTTAAATTATGCTCACGGGCACCCATAATATTAATATGATATTTTGAAGTACGCCTTGCTTCAGGAACTTTAATCTTTAAAGTTTCATTTAAATATTGGGCCGTTAGAGAATTTGAAGCTAATATATTTTTAAATGTACCAGTAGCAACAACATGCCCCCCAAAAGTTCCGGCTTCTGGACCTATATCTATAATTTCATCAGCAGAAGCCATAATATCTTCATCATGTTCTACTACTATAACTGTATTTCCTAAATCACGTAACGATTGTAATACTGTTATCAAACGTTCAGTATCACGAGGGTGTAAACCAATACTAGGTTCATCTAGAATATACATAGAACCCACCAAACTACTTCCTAAAGATGTTGCTAAATTAATGCGTTGACTTTCACCTCCAGACAAAGTATTTGATTTTCGATTAAGTGTTAAGTAATCTAACCCAACGTTGGTTAAAAAACCTAAACGATTATTTATTTCTTTTAATAAACGTTTAGCAATATGCGTATCGTGTTCGTTGAGTTTTAAATTATTAAAAAATACTGTTAATTGACTTAGAGGCATCTCTACTAGATCAGTAAGCGTTGCATTATTAATTTTAACATAATTGGCTTCAATTCTCAATCGTTTCCCCTTACAAACTTTACATTTTGTTTTACCTCGATAACGAGATAGCATTACACGGTTCTGAATTTTATATGCTTTCGATTCTAATTCTGTAAAAAAAGAAGATAATCCTTCAAAATAATTATTTCCATCCCAGAGAAGTTGTTTTTCTTCTTCACTGAGCTCAAAATAAGGTTTATGAATAGGAAAATCGAATTTATGCGAATTATTAACTAACTGATCTCTATACCAACTCATACTTTCTCCTTTCCAACAAAAAATAGCATTTTCGAATATAGATAACGATGTATTTGGAATTACCAAATCTTTATCAATACCAATCACATCACCATAACCTTCACATTTAGGGCAAGCTCCATATGGGTTATTAAAACTAAATAAATGTACATTGGGTTCTAAAAAACTCATTCCATCTATTTCAAATTTATTACTAAAAGACCTTAAAGAGTTATCTGATAGAATTTCTATACAACATTCTCCTTTACCTTCAAAAAAAGCAGTTTGTATGGCATCTGCTAATCGATTAAAGAAATCTTCTTCATTTCTTGTAATAATTCGATCTACTACTAATGCTATTGATTTATAAGGTTCTTTATAATTTTTTACTTCATCAATACGAAGTACGGTATCATTAATTTTTACTCTAGCATATCCCTGTTGTTGTAGAACGCTTAATTTATCTTCTATTTTTCTACCTTTTTCTAAATGAATAGGAGCGAGGAGTAATAACTTTTCTCCTTCTGGAAAAGATTTTATAAATGTTGTAACATCTGTTACTGTATCTTTTTTTACTAGCCTTCCAGATTCTGGAGAATATGTTTTTCCTATTCTTGCAAAAAGCAGTTTTAAATAATCGTAAATTTCTGTAGTAGTACCTACGGTAGATCTCGGATTAGTCGAATTAACTTTTTGTTCAATAGCAATAGCTGGAGCGATGCCTTTTATATAATCAACTTTTGGCTTGTTAAGACGCCCTAAAAACTGACGGGCATAGCTAGATAAGCTTTCTACATAACGACGTTGCCCCTCTGCATATAAAGTATCAAATGCTAAACTTGACTTTCCAGAACCAGATAAACCAGTGATAATGACTAGTTTATTTCTTGGAATGA
The DNA here is from genome assembly GCA_003443635.1 of Flavobacteriaceae bacterium. Classification (NCBI taxonomy): domain Bacteria; kingdom Pseudomonadati; phylum Bacteroidota; class Flavobacteriia; order Flavobacteriales; family Flavobacteriaceae; species Flavobacteriaceae bacterium. Next base: position 1,883,412 of record CP031964.1, read on the forward strand.
TAACATCTATATTTTTTAAGTTATGCAATTTAGCACCTTTTATAAGGATGTTTTTTTTAGGATTTGCAGTTGAAATGTCAGTATTCATGGCTATTTACAGAAATAATCTTGCGAAGATAACACTTCTAATTTTAGTTTTAAAACTGCATTTATTATATGAGAAATTGTAAAAAAGATGAATTATTTTTGTTTTTCAGGTATGATTGTTGTTATATTTGAAATATATAACGCAATAATATAATAATTAGCCTATAGCATAACATTACTTTTTTAAAATTCTAAACCCCCAAGCAAAGAACCCAAATTCTGCGCGCAAAAAAGTAATGATTATGAGACAACAACCTATTACAGATGCTGTATTAGTAAGTAACTACATTAAAGGCGATGAAATTGCACTTTCTAAGTTAATCAAAAAACACAAACAAAAAGTTTACAGCTTTATTTACTCTAAAGTATTTGATAGAGATATTACTGAAGATATTTTTCAAGATACGTTTATTAAAGTCATTCGTACTTTAAAATTAGGTAAATATAATGAAGAAGGTAAATTTTTACCTTGGGTAATGCGTATTGCTCATAATTTGGTCATAGATCATTTTAGAAAGAACAATCGTATGCCTAAATTTGATAATAGCACAGATTTTGATATATTTTCTGTAATAAGTGATTCAGCTTTAAATGCAGAAAAGGCAATTATAAAAGATCAAGTCGCTAATGATGTAAAACGATTAATAGAAGAACTTCCTGAAGATCAAAAAGAAGTACTCGTTTTACGTATGTATAATGATATGAGTTTTAAAGAAATCTCAGAAAAAACAGGAGTTAGCATTAATACTGCTTTAGGTAGAATGCGATATGCATTAATTAATTTACGTAAAGTAATAGATAAACATAATATAATATTAACTAATTAATATAATAAAGGAAGTTTTGTTACGTTATGGTATTGTATAAAACAAAAAACCAAAAATAAATGGCAAAACTTTACATTGAAGATTCTAAAAACCTCAAATTACTTAAGCCTAAAGATGAGACGGTAAATTTCATATTGAATTACTCTAGAGCTTTAAGAGTTATTAAGTATAACCATCTAAAGTTTGAATCGCTTCAAAACTAAATTATGAGCTAAAAAAAAGTCCTAATGTGAATTAGGACTTTTTTAACCGCTTATTATTATATTCATCTAGAACAGATTTCCTTCCTATTGTTTTAGTAATAATATCTTTTTCAAGATCCCAACCTCTTGCTGGAGAATATTCTCTTCCATACCATATAATTTGTAAATGTAAATCATTCCACAATTCCTTTGGAAATAAACGTTTAGCATCTTTTTCAGTTTGAACGACATTTTTACCATTAGTCAAATTCCAGCGATACATTAAACGATGTATGTGTGTATCTACAGGAAATGCTGGTATTCCAAATGCTTGAGAAACCACTACACTAGCGGTTTTATGACCAACTGCAGGAAAAGTTTCTAAAACCTCTAATTCTTGCGGAACAACTCCATCATATTTATCAACCAATATTTGTGATAGCCCATGAATACCTTTAGCTTTCATTGGAGAAAGTCCTACAGGTCTTATTATATCTCTAATTTCGTCAATACTAAGTTTAATCATATCATAAGGGTTATCTGCTCTTTCAAACAATAAAGGAGTAATTTTATTAACTCTTACATCTGTACTTTGAGCGGACATTAATACAGCTATAAGTAATGTGTATGGATCTTTGTGATCTAGTGGAACAGGGATTTCTGGATATAATTTATATAGCGTATTTATTACGAAATTTACCTTTTCTTGTTTTGTCATTAGTGTATATTTGTGAAAAAGTTCAAAGATAATAAATATGACTACATTAAAAGTAGGAGATAAGGCTCCAGAGTTCACATCTAAAGATCAAGATGGAAATATAATTACACTAAATGATTATAAAGGGAAAAAACTAGTAGTTTTCTTTTATCCTAAAGCAAATACCCCTGGATGTACTTTAGAAGCCTGTAATTTAAGAGATAATTATACGGAATTACAACAAGAAGGCTATGAGATACTAGGTGTAAGTGCAGATAGTGAAAGAAAGCAATCTAATTTTAGAAATAAATTTAGTTTCCCTTATCCGTTATTAGCTGATGAAGATAAATCTGTAATTAATGCTTTTGGAGTTTGGGGTCCAAAACAATTTATGGGACGTAATTTTGATGGAATTCATCGCATAACATTTGTGATTGACGAATCTGGAATTATCTCTAAAGTAATTGATAAGGTAAAAACTAAAGATCACGCTAATCAAATTTTATAATTTGGTTGGCTTCAAAAATTAATTTCGACTAATTTTATTATTTATAAACATTTAAAAAATGAATATTACAGATTGGTTGGGGTCAATAGGAGTTTTTATGATATTGCTAGCTTACATTTTAAGTGTAAAGGATTTAGTATCTACAAAAGAGCTATCGTTCATACTCCTTAACTTTGTAGGCGCTTTATTGGCGTGTTCTGCATCTATTTTACTTAACTATATTCCATTTATTATATTAGAAGGAGCTTGGGCACTAGTATCCCTAAGTACATTATTAAAATATAAAAAAGTGTAATTACTTACTTTCTTAATTTTTGAGTTAATGGCTTACGAGTATATCCGAAAAGACGGTAATCTTTTATTAAATCAGCTATACCTTCAGGAAGCATATCTTTCCATCCGCTTTCTCCACTTGAAATTTTGTGTAGTACAGATCTTGAAAAAATACTTAATACTGCTGGGTCAAAATTGTCAACATCTGTTACTTTCCCATTGTATTTAAAAAACTTATAAAGCTCTTTCATACGAGGGTGAACTTTTAAATTTTCACTTGTTATAAGTTCACCAGTTTTTTCATCTTTCATTGGATATAAATATACTTTTAAATCCTTAAAAAATAACTTCCCAAATGCCTCTAGAATACCACCACTTAAATGGCGATAGTATTTTTCATCAAATATATCTACTAAATTATTTACACCTAAAGCGAGTCCCATTCTATTTTTAGAGTATTGAGAAAAATATTCAACAAGCTTGTAATATTCTTGAAAGTTAGAGATCAATACAGTTTGTCCTAAAGAGCATAATAAATCGGCACGATCCATAAAATCTTGTTCATCAATCTCACCTTCGGCACGTAAATTAGATAATGTAATTTCAAACACAACTTGAGTTTGAGCTTTATCTACTTTATTTTCTTTCAGAAACATGTCATATGATTTCTGATACATATCCATATTTACTTTGGTTACAGGCCTAAAACTACCTCTAAGTGCGAGGATATTTTTTTTATATAAAATACGAGCAGGTAATACATTATTTCCTTCCGGATCAAACATTACAGCATCGGTCATTCCGTTTTTAACCAGTTGTAAGCTCATTAAGCGATTATCTACTTCTTCAAAAACGGGTCCAGAAAAGTTAATCGTATCAATTTCTAATTGATCTTTATCCAAGTGATCGTATAAATAACGAAGTAATTTTTTAGGCTCATTATATTTATAATAAGCACCATAAATAAGATTAGTGCCTAAAACACCTAATGTCTCTTGTTGTAAACGAGTATCATTTTCTCTAAATCTAAAATGGAGAATAATTTCGTTATATTCTTGATCTGGTTCTACCTGATATTTTATGCCTACCCAACCATGGCCTTTATATTTTTTGGCAAAATCAATTGTTGCAACAGTATTAGCGTAAGAAAAGAAAAGCTTATTAGGGTGTTTATCCCTAGTTATACGATCTTCAATTAACCCAATTTCATGAGCTAACATTTTTCGTAAACGAGATTCAGTAACATAACGCTTATCTTCTTCTATACCATAAATAGCATCACTGAAATCTTTATCATAAGCAGACATAGATTTTGCGATAGTAGTTGAAGCCCCTCCAGCTCTAAAAAACTGCCTTACAGTTTCTTGTCCAGCACCAATCTCTGCAAAAGTGCCATAAATGTTTTCATTTAAATTAACACGAAGTGCTTTCTGTTTTAATGAAGGAACGTTTTCAATAACATGATCTCCTTTTAGAGTAATTTCCATTTCTAAAGTATAAATTAATTATCCCTAAAACAAAGGTATTAAAATAGAGATGCAAAGAGAAAAAATAATCTATTTTTGTAATAAAATTTACACTTTTGAAGATTACTTTTTTAGGAACAGGTACTTCTCTTGGAATTCCTATAATTGGAAGCACCCATCCAGTCTGCTTGAGCAATGATATAAAAGATAAAAGACTAAGAGTTTCTGTACTTATAGAATGGGGCAGTTTTACTTATGTTATTGATTGCGGCCCTGATTTTAGACAACAAATGCTAAATAGTAATTGTAATAAGTTAGATGGAATTTTATTTACACATGAACATTCTGACCATACTGCAGGATTAGATGATATACGGCCATTTTTTTTTAAACAAGGAAGTATACCAATTTATGCACACAAACGTGTTATTAATGCTTTAAAACGCCGTTTTGATTATATTTTTGAAACAAAAAATAAATACCCAAGCGCTCCTAGTGTGATGGAACATACTATTGAAAATACCCCTTTTGTATTAGGAGGTAAAAAAATTATTCCTGTAAATGGCTATCATAATAAACTTCAAGTATTTGGGTTTAAGATTAGTGATTTTGTTTATTTAACAGATATGAAAACTATAGCTGACGAAGAAATTGAAAAAATAAAAAATGTAAAAATTTTAGTAGTTAATGCATTAAGAGAAGAGGAGCATTCATCTCATTTTAATTTATCAGAAGCACTAGCATTTATAAAAAAGGTAAACCCTCAACGAGCTTATTTAACCCATCTGAGTCATTTATTAGGGTTTCATAAAGATGTTGAAAGAAAGTTACCTGAAAATGTGTTTTTAGCCTACGATAACTTACAACTAAAACTATAGAAAATGAAAAACAGATTATTTATATACCTATTTATGTTTGCTTCATTAACGGCATTATTTATATATGTAAACTCTAAAAATATTTTAGATTCTTACGAAGTTGATATAAAAAAATTTGAGGAAAGAGAAATTGCTTATAAAGATTCTATAAATAACTTGATTGACGAAAATTTAGATTTGTTATATTTTAAATTAGAGAATAATGATGATGCTTTAAGTTATTTTGAAAATGACGGAATAGATACTGATGCAATTGTACCTTTTATTAAAGATGAAATTTATAAATTAAATACAGTGAAAGGAGAACATCCTTTAATACCATATGAAGCTGTAGAAGGTAAAATGATTATTAATAAAATTAGACTTTTAAATCATAAATGGATTATTGCCGATTTTTCTGATGGCACTTTTTGGGGAGAACTTTTTATTACTTATGAAATTACAAAAGAGAAGCAATTAAATTTTAAAGTAGCAGAATCTTTTTTGTATCCACCTCAATCATATTAAACTTTAGGATTTAACCAATTTTTTAATTCATAAAAATTTTGAGGAGCTACTCCATGACCAACAGGAAACTCTCGATAAGTATTCTTAATGTTTAAAGTGTTTAATTTTATAGGTGCCTTTTGAGCCCAACCTACAGGTATAACCTGATCTGCACTCCCATGTGAGCAATAAAAATCTAGATGTTTATAATCACTTAAATTTTCCTTTTCAATTAAAATATCTTCGTTAATATAGCCGCTTAATGCAATAACATTTTTTATTTTATTAGGGTAGGTGAGCGCAACTGCATAACTTAAAATAGTACCTTGACTAAACCCTAAAAGGGTTACATTATTTTTATTTACTGGATATGAATTACAAACTTCGTCTATAAAATTTGAAATTTTATCTCGAGATTCTTTAGCTTGATCGTTATCACTCCATTTACCTTGTTGAGCATCAAAATTAATAGCATACCAAGCATTTCCATAAGGTTGTAACGAATATGGTGCTTTAACAGAAATGATCAAAAACTCTTCTTGTAACTCAGTCGCAAATGAAAATAAATCATTCTCATCACTCCCATAACCGTGAAGCATAATAAGTAGCGGAGCATTTGAGCTTAGGGATGATGGTCTAACTATATGCTCTAAAGATAAATTTTGAGTAGTCATTAATTACCGAAATTTGCAAATATTTTTTGATAAAGTGTTCCTAATATAGGAGTAGGTTGTATTTTCCCACTTAAGGCTGTAGTGATTCCAAAGATAAATAATACTCCAAAAAATATGTAAAACCCTAATGTGATTGTCCAACTATCAAAAACCCCAATAATATAGCCTAATGCAAAAAAAGTTAGCCATAAACCTAAAGATTGTCTTATATGAAAGGCAGTGAAAGAATTCTTCTTTTCTGTATTAGAATAAAAAGCAATTACGACACCAATAATAGTAATATAACTTATTAATGCCATTTGCTTACCTTCTTCAATAGTAGTTTGATTCATATAATTATAAAACAATATTATTATTATTGATTATACCGTATACTTTTCCTTTTAACTCCATATTTTCAAAAATTGCATTTTTAGATTTTGATAAAATATCATTTTTTGTGAACACAAATTTTGTGCTTGGGTTAAATAATGTAATGTTAGCAACGTTCCCCTCATTTATTGGTGTAGATACTATACCAAAACGATCTTTCCCTTTTGTAAGCTGTTTTATTGCTGCTTTTGTAGTTAAGATATTATTTAAGGCACCAAATGCAGTTTCTAAACCAATGGTTCCGTAACTGGCATAATCAAATTCTATTTTTTTTAACTCAATATCTAATGGATTATGATCACTTGTAACCATATCTATCGTTCCATCTTTAATCCCCTCTATTAAGGCATCTATATCCTCTTGTGTACGAAGTGGTGGTGTTACTTTAAAATTAGTATCAAATGATTTTAAAGACTCGTCAGTTATTATTAAATTATGTATAGCGACGCTACAGCTTACGTTTAATTTCTTTTGCTTTGCTAACCTAATTAATGCTACAGACTTTGCTGTAGATATAGTTGGTATATGTAGTTTACCTTCAGTATACTCTAACAAACTTAAATCTCTTTCTATTTGTAGTTCTTCAGCAAGATTAGGAATACCTTTTAATCCAATAGTAGTACTCGTAATATGTTCGTTCATTACACCTTTACCAGAAATAGAATTATCTTGAGGGAACGCACAAACAATACCATTAAACGTACTAGTGTATTGCAAAGCAATCTTCATAAGATTAGCATTTGTAATTGGTTTTTGATAATCTGAAAAAGCTATTGCTCCAGCATTTTTCATATCAAATAATTCGGCAAGCTCTTCTCCTTTGCTTTTAGAAGTTAATGCTCCTATAGGATATAAATCTACAGAGTGTTTTTCTGCTTTAGATTTTAGAAAAGTAACATCTGTATTGGTATCAATTACAGGATTAGTATTGGCATTAACCGCAATAGCAGTAAACCCAGATTTTGCAGCAACATTTAAACCATTAATGATGGTCTCACGATCTTCGTAACCTGGCTCACCTAAACTCACACTACTATCAAACCAACCTTGAGAGATATGTAAATTATCTAAAACAATTTCTTTATAATTTTTAGAGTTTTTCAGAGAAGAGCCAATTTTTGTAATAACGCCTTTTTCAATTAATACATCTTGCGTTTTATTATTAAAATCACTTTTTGTATCAATAATTGTAGCAGACTTTATAAGTACGTTCATTTAAAATATTTTAAGATGAGCATTTCTATAATCAAAAAGACTAGTGCAAAAATAGCAAACCATTTCCATAAGGCATTAATATTTAAGTCACTTTTTAAATCATTTATTAAATCTGGTACAGAATCTCTTATATCTACATTCTCTAATTGAGATACATCGAGGTAATTTAAATTGCTTTCGTCGCGATTATAATTATAACTCACATATTTTAAAGTTTCAGCCTTGTTAGTAACAGCATAAATTTCAGCTATATTTGGAGTTTCATTGGTAATGACTTTCACTTTAGTGCTGAATGTTTGTTGTTGAGGAATGATAATATCTGTAGTATTGGCTTTCAATTTTAAGATATCATCTTGTTGCATTATTGTATTAATGTCAAAATTATTTTCTTTTCCAATAGTGTAATATAAATTAGGTAATTGCAGACTTTGTCGACCAATATTATAAAGTGTAGGAACAATTAATGGAGAATTTATAAAATTAGAATTTTCAATATTAATAGCAGAAGAAAATACAAAAACACGATCATCTTGTGATAAAAATGGTTTGCCATCTTCAAACTGTAGAATAGCTCCGCTATTTGTGGCCATATTATAATAACTATTTACTTTAGGGTATTGAAAATTTGTTACTTGTTTATCAAATACATTATTAAAGACAGGATGAGAATAATTAATGGTAGTAACTTTCTTCTCAATTGTAGTGATACCTTGTAATTTATTTACTTTTAATAATTGATTGTATGAAGAAAGATTAATGTTATTTGATGGTATAATTAACAGGTTTCCGCCATTAAGCATAAAAGATTTTAAGCTATTTACTAATGCTACAGAAATATTATCTAATTCATTTAAAATAATTAAATTTTGCGCAGCTAAATCGTTATAATTTAACTGATTATCAGATACTGAAAAATAGTTAAATTCATCATTAGTATAAACTCGTTTTAAAAAATCACTACTTATATTAGAATTTATTGCTAAAACATTAATTTTTTCCTGTTCATTAATATTAAAATATAAAGTATTGTCAAATTGAAGACTAATATCTTCAACAGAAATTTTAGCATTTATTGTTTTATTACTAGGTAATGAAAATGATGCTGTATTATCCTCTTTTGTTACTGAAGTTTTTGCAATGAGCTTCTCTTCTTCAAATAAAGAAATAGGCAAACTATTACTATTTTGATTTCCTGAAATCTTTAATTTAGCAGAGATATCTATTGTTGTCGGACTTACCTTAGAAATATAAACACTATCTACACTAACATTATTTACATTTACTGGTCTTGGTTTTATAAAAAACACATTTAAAAATTGATTGTTATCTATTTTTATAGATGCTTCTTCTTTTTGTTGAAAATCTGATATTAAAATAAAGTTTTTTATAGATGCTACATCTTTACTAAATAATTGTTGCCCTTTTAGAAGCACTGCATTGTATTCTAATTGATTAGAAGAGTATTCTAATTGTAATAATTCATTTTTAATATCACCAATAGTTGTATTTCTAAATGTATTATTGTTTGTAAAAAGAGAGATGTTCTCTTTTTCGTCTAGAGTTGAGATTAAATCTTGTATAGCACGCTTTAATAGTTCTCCTTTATTACCTCTAGCTTGCATGCTAAATGAATTATCTAAATATATTACTGTTTCTATAGTAGTATCTTTAGTATTTGATTTAGAAAAATATGGCTGAGCAAAAGCAATAATAATAGTTGTTAATAGCAATAACCTTGTAATTAATGTAAGCCACTTTTTTAATTGAGAACTCTTTCGAGTTTGAATAATGACGTTCTTTAAAAACTGGACATTTGTAAAATCAACTTTTTGAAAACGGCGTAACTGAAATAAATGAACAATAATAGGGATTAAGAGTAAAAAGAGTGTGTAAAGAAGTTCTGGGTGTTTAAACTGCATTCTTAATTTTAGATTATTCGTGAAACAAACTTAATGTAAAATTGATATTATTTGATTAAACCATATATTTTTTAGCATATTTTTTTGATTTTTGAAATTAGCAAAAGAAAAAATAATCTAACATAGGTTGCTGGTACAATGCTTTTAATTGAGATTTAATTTCTAACTGCTCTTCTGTATTTGCTATAGTAATAATTGTTTGCGGGGAGTCAAATTTTGAGAACTCTTGGGTAGATAGTAATCTTTGTTGATAAATATCTTTTCCTATTTTTTTTAAATTATTACACATCCAATAAAATGAAATATTTTTTTTAAATAAATAATTTGCTACAAACTTTCCTTTTTGCCCAGCCCCCCAAACGATTAAAGGACGAGTAGGAGTATGATGCAATTTTAAAAAATAATGTAGTTTTATTTCTAAAAAATGATTTTGTGCGTAATTCTTATCTGTTCTAGAAGCTCGTACAGGATAATCTCTCCAAAAATGCAATACATTATTACAAGGGATACATTTTAAACCTTGTTGGTAAAACCGAAATGCTAAATCGTAATCCTCTGGATATTTATTTGAGTGAAATGCGTCACAAGCTAAAAAATCACTTCTGTATACCATCCAGCAAGGAGAAGGGATAACACATTCTTTATAAATGTCATTATAATTAGAACCTTCTTGAGTTAAGTTATTTAACCAAGTTTCATATTTAGCATAACCATTTCCAACACCATTTTTTGAAAAGTATCTAATTAATCCAATCGCGACGTGACCTTTACCTGAATTTATCAAGTTGTTACTTAAAACTCCTAATTTGTTAGAAACCATTATGTCATCACTATCCATTCGTGTTACCAAAGAGCCTTTACTCATTTTAAACGCTAACCTCAAAGCTTCAATAATTCCTTTACCATCATTTTTAAATAATTTGATTCGTAAATCCTTTTCAGCAAACTTTTTTACAATAGCATAGCTGTTATCTGTAGAATTATCATCAACAATTAATAACTCCCAATTTGTATATGTTTGATTAATAATTGACTGGAGGCATTCATTTAAATAAATAGATGTATTTTTAAAAGGAATAAGTATACTAATAAGCGGTTGTCGCATAGAGCGAAGATAAGAATTCGTTTTTTTAACAAAAAGATAAGTGAATAATAGTAACAAAACATATCTTTGAGCGTCTTTTAATCAATAATTTATATAAAAATCAAATTACAAACTATAATGAAAAAACAATTAACCATTTTAGGAATTAGTATCATGCTATTTTCTTGCGGACCTAAATCAGTTATTAAAGATGACTCTGCTGTAAATAACCCAATAGTTACTGAAATAGATTTAATTAATGTAAAAGAAGATAGAGTACCTGTAGTTATTAACCCAGGTCGATTTACCACAGAATCGATAACATATAGATTACCAAAGGTTGTTCAAGGTACTTATTCTGTAAGTGATTTTGGTAAATATGTTGATGATTTTAAAGCCATCGATTATGATGGTAATGAACTTGTGGTTAATAAAATTGATACAAATACATGGACTATTAACAATGCTACTAAATTAGATAAGATTGAATATTTAGTTAATGATACTTTTGATATTGAAACCAGAGGTGGAATAGGAGGAGATCAACCATTTTCTCCATCTGGCACAAATATAGCTCCAGATAATTATGTATTAAATCTACATGGATTTATTGGATATTTTGATACTTTAAAAACAAATCAATATAGTTTGGATGTAATATCTCCAACAGATTTTAAGCGTACTTCAGCAATACAAACTACTGGATCTAGAGTTAATGAAGATGGTAGTACAACGACAAGTTATTTTGCGCCACGCTATTTTGATATTACTGATAATCCTATGATGTATGGTAATTTGGATGTAGAAGAATTTCAAGTAGGAGATATTAAAATTGTATTAAGTGTATATTCACCTAATAAAGTACATACAGCTGCAAGTATTAAAGAAACTGTGTTTAAAATGATGCAAGGGCAAAAAGCATATTTAGGAGATTTAAATAGTACACCACGATATGATATTTATTTGTATTTAGCAGATACTCAAAAACAAGATTCCCCTAAAGGATTTGGAGCTTTAGAACATCATACATCTACAATAGTTGTATTACCAGAACAAAGTACTCCAGAAAGACTAGCTAACTCTATGGTAGATGTTGTAGCCCATGAGTTTTTTCATATTGTAACACCTTTAAGTGTACACTCTGAGGATGTACATTATTTTGATTATAATGCACCTACATTCTCAAAGCATTTATGGATGTATGAAGGTCTTACCGAATATTTTGCACAACATTTTCAAATTAAAGAAAGCTTAGTTGAAGCTGATGAGTTTTATGCAACGATATTGGGTAAAATTAATTTTTCTAAGCAAGCATATGATGATACAATGAGTTTTACTAAAATGAGTGAAAATATTTTAGAAGAACCTTATGCTACCAATTATGCTAATGTATATCAAAAAGGAGCACTAATAGGTATGTGTATTGATATTCTAATGAGAGAAGAAAGTAATGGAGAAAGAAGCATGTTGTCTTTAATGAAAGAGTTATCGCTTAAATATGGGAAAGATAAGCCGTTTGAAGATGATAATATCATCACTGAAATCACTGCAATGACTTATCCATCTATAAGTGAATTTTTAAAAACTTATGTTGAAGGTAATACGCCTATAGATTATAATGTCTTTTTTGAAAAAGTAGGATTATCAATTGAAGAAGGAAGAATTAAAACAAATTTTATATTACAAGGAGGAAGGCCTATCGTTAGTGGTAGCCCAGACAAAGGTATATTTTTTGTCGAACAAGTTAATGATAATAGTTTCTGGAATGAACAAGGCGTAAAACCTAATGATGTTATTAAGCAAATTAATGGCACAGATGTTACATTGCAAAATGCAAATACTGTTCTTCAAGAAGTTTTTGGATGGCAAGTAGGGCAGGAAATTGAAGTAAAATTAGATAGAAATGGAGAAGAAATAATTATTAAAACAATTACTACACAACCTTATACAAAAGGAGAAGAGTTAAAAGAAAAAAATGATGCTACATCACAGCAAGTTACTTTAAGAAATGCTTGGTTAAAAGGATAGGTGGTTTTAAAAAAAAATAATGATTTAAAGTAAAAAATGCTGATCATAATTGATCAGCATTTTTTATATTTATTAATACTTTGCAGCTTTACCATTTGCAGAAGATTTTTTAATAAACTCTCTTAAATCATCATTAGCTTTAATTAAATCTTCATTTCGTAAATACATCATATGTCCACTGCGATAACCTTTAAATGTAAAACGATCTTTCATTTTTCCGCTAGGGTCAATTTGCCACATCGAGTATTTAGCACTAAAATAAGTAGTAGCGCCGTCATAGTACCCAGATTGTGTCATGACATGCAAATATGGGTTTTGAGCCATGGCTTGGCGTAGATTTTCTCTAGTATTATCGTTATCATTATTCCACGGACGTACCGGACCAAACATATTGTACTTTACATCTGTTTTAAACTTAAGATGTTCTTGTAAATAAACATTAATGGCAGGAGTAAAAGAGTGTAACCACGAAGTTAGTTCAGAATTATAATCTGGTGAATCTCCAGCCTCAGTTTTATCAATTCCCTTATATCTAGAATCTAAACGTCCAATAGTATGCCCAGAACGATCACGAAGTAAATCTTTCCAAAAAAATGAAGTAGGTACATCTAAGTTGTGTTGTAAAATTACTTTTTTCTTTAACCCTGAATAGTATGCCATTTTATCTGCTACGGCATTACGCTCATTATCCGAAATAAACCCACCTTTAGCTAATGCAGGAATTAGAGTGTTAATGGCAAAACTTTCGGCTTCAGGTAAAATTTCTAACAAATCTTTACTTTGTAGCTCAGGCGTTAACATTTTATGATGCCATGCAGCTGCAGTAAAGTAGGGCAAGCTAATTCCAGAAGAAACAGGTCCACCAACACGCAACACTTTATAATCTGCAGGAGAAACCATAATAACTCCATTTAAATACATCCATTGGCTATTTTGTAATTCTAAAGATAACCCCATAACACGAGTACCTCCATAACTTTCACCAATAATATATTTAGGAGATTCCCAGCGATTTTTTCTAGTCACAAAAGTGTTTATCCATTCTGCTAAGTATTTAATATCTTCATTAACTCCAAAAAAAGCTTCTTTTTTTGCCATCATACCTTTATCATCTTCAACCATTCTTGAATATCCAGTATTTACAGGATTTACAAATACGATGTCTGCAACATCTATGATGGAATTTGGATTATCTTTTACACCATAAGGTTGAATAGGATAACCCTCTTCATCAATTTTTAAAATTTTTGGGCCAGTATAAGCGACATGCATCCATACTGATGCAGATCCTGGACCTCCATTAAATGAAATTATTAGTGGGCGATTTTCTCTATTTTTAACATTAGTACGCTCGTAGTATGTGTAAAATAAAGATGCAGTAGCTTTGCCATGCTCGTCCCATACCGGTTGCATTCCAGCTGTAGCTGTATACGAAATATTGTTACCTTTAATAGTCGTAGTATGTGACGTTACTACCATTGTATCTATTGGTAATGGCCGTTGACTATAACTAATAAAAACTAATAGAAAAAAGAGAAGAGTAATTAATTTTTTCATACGAAAATATTTAATGATGTTAGTAGAGCACTAAAATAATATTTTGTAAGTAGACGAAAAATAAATATGATAATTATTACTTTAAAATCCTTCAAAAACACCTAAGCCAAAAAGCGCATAATCGTATTTTACAGGATCTGTAGGGTCTAATTCCCGTAATGCTATATCTAGTTCTAATAGCGCTTTTCCATCGTTTTGTTTTCGATTTAATAATCCTAACTTACGAGCTGTATTTCCAGAGTGGACATCTAAAGGGCATGATAAAAAAGAGGAGGGAATCTTATTCCAAATGCCAAAATCTACACCAATAGCATCATTACGTACCATCCAACGTAAAAACATATTTATTCGCTTTGCAGCAGAATTTTTTAAAGGATCACTAATATGTTTTTGTGTTCTTGGTAAATGTTCAATTTCAAAAAATATTTGTTTTAATCGATGAATTGCAAATTGTAGAGAATTGTTATCTGCATATTTTTTAAAAATAACCTCTAGGCCATTATATTTTTTATAAATACGTTCTAATCCTTTAACAAAAGTAATAAAGTCAATTCCATTAAAAGTGCGATGTACAAAAGCTTCTAAACCTGCTAAATCTGACTCTTGATGATTAATAATAAAATCATAGGGGGAATAATCCAATAATTGCATCATTCGTTTGCTATTATTAATAATACTTTTTCTATTACCCCAAGCAATTGTTGCAGTTAAAAATCCCGCAATTTCAATATCTTCTTTTAAATCAAATTGATGTGGAACTTGTATTGGGTCGCTTTCGATAAACTTTGGTTGATTATATTCTTCAACTTTTTTATCAAGAAACTCTTTGAGTTGTACTTTGGTAAATTTCACAGTTCTTGCCAATGTTTTTATAAGTCAAAAATATTAATATGTTTCTTTATAAAAAATAAGCACACCCATAAATATAAATGCTACACAAAACTAACTCACCAATAAATATTGAAATTAAAAAAATAGCTAAATTAATTTTTAATGCACCAGCTAAATAACATATAAGGTCTGTTGGAACAAAAGGAAAGAATGCCCACCCAATAATATATATAAAACCATGTTTACCATTAAGTTTGTGTTTAAGGTAAGCTGTTTTTTTTTTGTGTTTAGATAAAAATTGTGAGAACCCTAATTTATCAGAAAAGAAATATATTAATAATGAAGAGCACAAAATTCCAAATAATGAAATCATTAAAACTAGAAATAATTGTGATGGAAATGCTATTATACCAGCAAAAACTAAAGGAGTACTTGGTAACAAAAAGAAGCCCCTTATAATATGAATACTTAAATATATTAAGATTGCATAATCGTATTCTGAGATATAATTGGCAATAGCAGTTCTAGAAAATAAATCGGGATTAAAAAAATAACTTATCAAGCATATTGCAATAAGAAATACCCAAAGGTGTCTTATGAATTTTAATAAAGATGGCTTCAAAGTAGTTGATTGATTGATGACTACTATAAGACGGTAATAGTATTATTTTGTTACAACAGCAATGTCACTATTTTATTGCTAATTGTGTGTTGAGGAAAATTGTCTTTTAATTTAATTGATGCAAGTATAAATAAATGCAGGAGGAACGTTGAGTAAACAAAAATTAGTGTTGAATTTAGAAAAATTACCTTTTAAAAGATTCTTGTCATTTTTAGTGTATTGGTATTGAATAAACTGTCCTTCAGGCTTTAAAACAGTTTTTATATCTGCCATTAGCTGTTTCTTAAAAGCATGATCAATATTAGTAAGTGGTAAACTAGAAATTATAATATCAATATCTCCAATATTAAAATCGTTAGTAATAGTAGAGACACAGCGGTTTAAGATAATTAAACGATCATCATTAATAGCTTCTAATTTTGGTAAAAAAAGATTGTTGATTTCATAAGAGTATAATTTAGATTGCGAATTGATCTTTGATAAGATTTGTTTCGTAATTACACCATCTCCGGCTCCAAGTTCTAAAATTATTAATGGCTTTTCAGGTAATAAAGATGTCGTTAGTTTTTTAGCTAAAAATTTAGAGCTTCTAAATAAGCTACCAGTTTGTTTTATATTTTTAAAAGCACTAACTGTAAATAGTTTCGACATAAATATGGATTGGTAAAATGATTATGATTGATTGATGTTTATTTTATTTTTTTTTTAAAGATATTAATATTTATTCATTAAAGTAGAATAATATTGTAATAGACGACTTAGTTGAATGTTTTGTTACAAATATGTTTAAAATAATTAACTTAGTTTTTGATTTTTAATATTTCAAGATATGATGAAAGTTAATAGCTTATTGGTTCTCGTATTTTTTATTAATGGATTATTTTTTTTAGAAGCTCAGAATTTCCCTAAAATGATTAAAGTTGAAGGAGGAACATTTACTATGGGAGATAACCTTGGGCTAGGTGAGGCGAATGAAAGGCCTACACATAATGTTAAAATTAATACGTTTTATATAAGTGAAACAGAAATTACAGTAGCACAATATCGCACTTATTGTAAAGCTGAAAATATTCTCATGCCTGATGAACCTTATTGGGAGTTAGAAGATGATCAGCCAATAGTAAATGTAACTTGGAATGATGCTATTGGTTATACTAAATGGCTTTCAAATAAACTTGGAAGACCTTTTAGGTTGCCTTATGAAGCAGAATGGGAATATGCAGCAAGAGGAGGCAATAAAAGCAAAGGGTATAAATATAGTGGTACAAATAACATAAATGATGTTTGGTTTGAAGACAATTCAGGAGAAAGAGCGCAATCTGTAGCCTCTAAAATTGCAAATGAATTAGGAATTTACGATATGAGTGGTAATGCATTAGAGTGGTGTATGGATAGATATGACAAAGATTACTATAATAAAAGTTCCGTAAGTAACCCTAAAGGTGCAATAAAAGGAGATCGTCGAGTATTACGAGGTGGAGGTTGGTATTATAGACCAATATATTGTCGTATTACACAACGTACAAATTCAACTCCAGATTATCAAAGTTATGTTTTTGGGTTTAGAATTGCTACTTCTCAATAAAAAGAACTTTAATCTACAATTTTACCATCTATCATAGTTAATTTACGATCCGCCATATTCGCTAATTCTTCATTATGAGTTACAATAACAAAAGTTTGCCCAAACTCATTTCTAAGTTTAAAAAAGAGATTGTGAAGGTTATCTGCAGATTCACTATCTAAGTTCCCAGAAGGTTCATCTGCAAAAATTAGCTTTGGATTATTTATTAGTGCTCTTGCAACCGCAACACGCTGTTGTTCACCTCCAGAAAGTTCATTTGGCTTATGATTAATACGTTCAGAGAGCCCTAAAAATTCTAATAACTCTTTTGCTTTAGATTCTGCATTTGTTTTAGAGGTCCCTTTTATAAAAGCTGGTAAACAAACATTTTCTATAGCTGTAAACTCAGGTAATAATTGATGAAATTGAAAAATAAAACCGATATTTTCGTTTCTAAACTTGGCAAGTTCTTTTTCAGATAAATCGGTAATTTTAGTAGTGTTTATAATTAATTCTGAACTTTCTTTCTTAGAAGCTTTATCTAAAGTCCCTAAAATTTGAAGTAATGTTGTTTTTCCAGCTCCAGAAGCACCAACTATAGAAACAATCTCTCCATTTTTAATATGTAAATCTACGCCTTTTAGAACTTGAAGATTTTCATAATATTTGTGAATATTTTTAGCTTGGATCATTTTCTAAAAAATTTAGAAGTGAAAAATAGGGTTTTATCAGATGATGACCAATACTTATGTGTTTTTCTTCTTAAATAAACTTCCAACATTATTATAATCCAAAAAGTATACAATGCGGAGTGATAATGTATGACGTATTGGTTGATCAAAAAGATTGTTTACACTATCTAAATAATTAATTTGAGATTGTTGATCTCTATTAAATATTTCGTTTCTATATAGAAGTACTGCTTCACTACCAGGAGCAAACCTCCAATTAAAGCTTAAATCAATATTCCAGATATTAAAATTTGTATTCGGATTATTTTGCTCTACATCAAAATTAGTAATTGATCTACTTCCATCATCATTTAAAATAAAAAAAGTATTATCACTATAATCTGCAGTACTCCAAAAATTTCGAAACCTAAGATTCAATGCTTTATACGAATCAAAATTATAACTCGCTTGCAATGTGTTTTCAACACTTGTAATATCACGTTGACCTAAAAATACATCTGTATCATCATTAGTTACAAATCCAAAATTCTTATTTCTTTTTGATAATGCTGTACGCCAAACCAATAAAAAATTGTCCGAAAAACGATAACGAGGTGAAATTTCTAGATTATAATCTATTTGTGGATCTGCAAAAAAGTTTCGATATCTTACATTAACATCATAAGCAAACTTTTTTCTAAAATCCGACGAGACAAAAGCACGGGCTCCAATATTAGAGCTAAATGTTACAAAACGACCTTGAACTCTTGGTTCAAAGAAATCGTCATTATCACTATTGTAATCTACATTAGCTCCAAAAGAAAAACGTTTTGGTGTAGAAAAAAATGAATTTAAAGACAATGAGTTTTGAGTTGCAACTGAAGGATTTAAAAGGCGTCTTCTGTGATTATACCTTAAATTTATACGGTAACGATTAAATAGTTTGGTAGGTTTAAAAATCTCATAAGAGATTTCCGCACTAGAATTATTAAAATTATTTCTAAAAGACCTTCCTAAATCGTTAATGTCATAAGTGTCATCCGCTATGTTATTGTTAATACGCCATCTAAAATTACCTTTAGTTTTACGAATTTGCAAATTAGTACGAATCCCTGTAATACTGGTACCATCTTCTCTAACATTACTATATCTTATACCAGCATCTATATTATAAGAATTTTTTTTATTAGAAAGGTTAGCTAATAACCCTGTAACATTAGCATCTCTAAAACTTCCTGAGCGAGTAACATTAGTATTTATTAAAGTTACAGATGAATTTTGATTAAACTGTTGATCTAATACAAATATATTATAGTTTGCAAAGGATTCTGTTACTACTTCTCGTGATTGCCCGGTAATCGTATCTCTAATAGTAGCGCTAGTTTCTTCAGTAATGGCATTTAAAAAACCTATTCCTAATTTGTTTTTAGTGCGCCCAGATATTTTAACAGCATTTAATACACTAACTTCATTAGGGCTATTGCTTACGATTTCATTCTCTTGTAAATCATCAAATGCACGTCCACTATCCGAAGGAGCATTACCAATTCGTCTACTAAAAAATAAACCACCTCTATTAAATAATTCTGTACCTTCAGTAAAGAATGCTCTGTTTTCCCCAAAAGTTTGCTCAAAAGGTCCTAAGTTTAATGTAACATTATCAAACGCAGCCTGTCCAAAATCAGGAATTAATGTTGCATCTAAAGTAAAATTATCACTCAGACCATATTTGACATCTAAGCCTGCACTAAAACTATTATCTGTAATACCATCAAATCGAGTAACATCAGTTTGTACAAATGGGAATAATATTAAACGAATAGGAGGGTTTATATTTTTTACGCCAGTTACAATACCATTGTAAAGTGTTCTTGACCCTACTTGACGATTTACATAATTCCAAGAATAACGCTCATTAAGATGTACTATGCGTCTAAAAAAGTTAATACTCCAATTTTGTATATCTACTTCTGGGAATCGTAAAGCATTATATGGAATTCTATATTCAGCATACCAGCCTTTGTCATCATAAGAAATGTTGCATTTAAAAACTACATTAAAACTAAAATCTTCGCGACCATTTTCACCTCTTGAATCTGCTATGGTTCCTGCACTTGTAACATAAAAATTAGTTTCATTAATGCCATCATTTAAAGTATTGATATTAATAGAGAAATTATCAGCTTGTACATTTATATTATCTCTTTGACTAAACTGTTTTAAAATATTATCAGGTGCGTTATCATAAAGGTAAACTGCAAAATATACAGCATCGTCATCATATGCCATTTTTACTTCAGTTTTGTGAGTATTACGCTCTTTACCTGTATTATTAGGCTCTAACATTAAAAAATTGCCATAAACTGGTAAGTCTTTCCAGATATCATCGTCCAACTTACCATCAATCTTAGGTGGATTTTTAATTCTCGTCGCTTCAATTGTTTTTTTTACGTTTTGAGAATATGAAGATAATGTAACTAATGAGATGAATAAGATTATAATTTTTTGTAACATTGACCTTACTATGGGGTGATTTTCGTTTTTTAATGATGGCAAAGCTAAAAGACTACAAAAGAATTCCTTCATAATTAAAAGTTAAAAATCAACTATAAAATCTTCCTCAAAATTGAAGAAGAATAAAATTTATTTTAAAGAATATTTATGATAAATAATAATGATTACGATACAGCAATATTAGCAGGAGGATGTTTTTGGTGTACTGAAGCTGTTTATAGAAGAGTAGATGGAGTACATGATGTCATTTCTGGATATACAGATGGATTTATTAAAAACCCTGCATATCGTGAAGTTTGCACTGGACGTACTGGACATACTGAAGCGATAAAAATAATATTTAAACCAGAAATTGTTTCTTTTATGGATTTATTAGAAATATTTTTTGCAACACATGACCCTACTACGTTAAACAAGCAAGGTAATGATGTAGGAACGCAATATCGTTCAGGAATCTATTATGTTAATGAAACTCAAAAAGAAATAGCTGAACAATTTGTTAAAGCATTAGAGGCTGAATCTATATTTAATGATCCGATAGTTACAGAAATCAAACCTTTTGATGTTTTTTATAATGCAGAAGAAGATCATAAAGAATATTATGATAATAATAAAGAACAATCTTATTGTCAATTTATTATCCGCCCAAAAATTGAAAAATTAAATAAACTATTTAACCATAAATTAAAATAACAATATACTATGTCGTATAGGAAATTTGAAGAATATAATATTGAAACAGTTGAAGATGTTAAAAAGAATTATAAAACAATAATAGAGGACCTAGGAGAAGACCCTACTCGAGAAGGTTTATTAAAAACCCCAGAAAGGGCGGCAAAAGCAATGCAATTTTTAACACAAGGATATAAACAAGATCCTGCAGATATCTTAAAAGGAGCAATGTTTAAAGAAGATTATAGCGATATGGTTATTATAAAAGATATTGAGCTATACTCATTATGTGAACATCACATATTACCGTTTTTTGGTAAAGCACATATAGCATATATTCCTGATGGACATATTGTTGGATTGAGTAAAATACCTAGGGTTGTTGATGTATTTGCTCGCAGATTACAAGTTCAAGAACGGTTAACTCATGATATATTAGAATGTATTAACAATACATTAAAACCACAAGGAGTAGCTGTAGTTATTGAAGCATCACACATGTGTATGATGATGAGAGGAGTACAAAAACAAAATTCGGTAACAACAACTTCTGGATTTAGAGGACAGTTTGAAAAAATAGAAACACGTAATGAATTTTTAAAACTAATAAGTTCTGACCTTTCATAAAATAAAACTTTCACAAAAAAATAATAGTATCTTTAGATTTGTTTTTAGTTTTAATGAACTGTTTATATTATGAAAACTATTACTTCTTTATACCTTGTAATATTATGTACAATATTATTTAGTAGTCAAACTAGTTTTTCGCAAAATTTGTATGTCATTGGAGGGTCATATTTTGATGTAACTTCTGGAGAGATGATTAAAAATCAAGGGATTGTTATTAAAAATGGCAAATTCATTTCAATAAACACAACATTAACAAATACAGAAGTTTATAAAGTTATTAAACTTGGAACTACTGAATATATACTTCCTGGTATTTTTGATTTACATGCACATTATCGAGTAACTTTTGATGGTGTTCGCCGAGATGAAGTAGAAGCAAATCCAGTTATTTTTTTAGCTAATGGAGTAATATCAACATTTCCAGGTGGTGAGATTCAACCAGAGGTAATGCTAAAAACAAGGCGATTAATTGATAGTGGAAAAAAAATCGGAGCACGCATTCACAGTTCTGGCCCTTATTTTGGAACTGCGTTTCCAGGGTGGAACCCAAATACTACTGTTGAACAAATAAATAAAAGAGTAGATAAATGGGCGAAACTAGGAGTTTCTGGGTTTAAAGCTAAAGGTATTACACCTATCCAATTAGAAGCTTTAATTAAACGAGCGCATATTCACAAATTAACAGT
Source organism: Flavobacteriaceae bacterium (assembly GCA_003443635.1). Taxonomy (NCBI): domain Bacteria; kingdom Pseudomonadati; phylum Bacteroidota; class Flavobacteriia; order Flavobacteriales; family Flavobacteriaceae; species Flavobacteriaceae bacterium. The sequence goes on from CP031964.1 coordinate 1,905,855, forward strand.
TACTGGACATTTAGGATCAGGATATAGAAATACAGTTAATCCTCGTGATGCAATTAATATGGGGATCGATCGTGTAGAGCATTTTTTAGGCGGAAATGCTTTGCCAGATAATCAATCTGCATATGCCACGCTACAAGATTTAGATTTAAATGATCCAATTGTTATTCAACAAATAAATCAACAAATAGATTTATTTATTGAAAAAGGAGTGTTTTTTGACGCCACATTAACTGCTTATGGATATTATGGACACCGAAAAGAACTTTATGATTACTGGCATGACGAACGAAAATATCTAACACCATACGCATTAGAAATCACAAAAAATACTCGTCAAAAAATAGACATGTTTCAGAAGATTTTTGATATTAAAAAAATAACTGTAAAACGCTATTTTGATAAAGGAGGGATGATAAGCCTAGGAACAGATCATCCTTCGGTTGGAGAGTATATTCCAGGATTTAGTGCGCATCGTGAAATGGAAGCATTGGTTTCTATAGGGATTCCTAATAAAGAAGTTTTAAAGATTGCAACCATTAATGGGGCAAAAGCACTGCGGCTAGATAAGCAATTAGGAAGTATTGAAATTGGTAAGTTAGCCGATTTGTTTATTGTTACTGGTAACCCTTTAACAGATATCACAAATACCAGAAATGTACAAACTGTAATCAAAGAAGGAAGAGCCTATAGCTCTACAATTTTATTACAAACAGTAGAAGGAAAAATGGGGCCTAAAGATGAAAACGATTGGAAAAATTAATTGGATTTGTTTCCTATGGGAATAGCGGGAAATAAAATAGAAAAATATGTTATAACAACATGCCTTGTGTTATCATTGTTATCGTGTAGGAGTAACTTACTATTAGATAAAAATCAGGAAGTTAATATTGAAAATATAGAAAAGGGAAAAAGCATTATTAATAATGCTGCAAAAACTGCTGGTTATCAAAATTTTACTACTTGGAATTCATACTCATCGAAAATAACAATAAAAGCGACTTCTTTTTTTGGTAAAATTGGACACCCTTTTAAAGATAATCCAGTGCAACTTAAATTAAAGGCTTCACGAGGAAAAGTAGGAGGAGAATTATTAATTACCAATGGGAAACAAAAGGGAGAAATTTGGGGTCACATAAATAATACCACTTATAAGAAAAAGACATTAAAAGAAAATAAAAAGATTAAAAAATTTAAAAAAGAGAAATTTCAAATAGCTACACTTCAATATTTAATAGAATTCCCTTTTAGAATACTTGAAGCAGATAAAATTACTTTTGTTAAGGATAGTATTTTAAATGAAAAAAGCTATGATATTGTTTTTGCTTCTTGGAATACTTTTAAACCTCAAAAAGATATAGATCAATATAGGTTATGGATTAATAAAAAAACTAAACAAGTTGAAATTGTAGATTTTACAGTAAGAGATAAACTTCAATTTGTCTGGTCTCGTATGTTTTTTTCAGATTTTAAAATGTTTGATGGCATTACAATTCCTACTTCTATGAGCTCGTATACAAATCTCAATTTAAAAAAAGAAGCATTACGTATTACCATTAATAGTATTCAAAGAAATTAAAATACAATGCGAGACATAATTAATATAAAAAGGCTACCTTTTTTAAGCAGCCTTTTTATATGTTTTTAGATATTTTATCTATTGAACTGTTATAGGATAATCTGTTTCAATATCAGTGTCTCCACCAGCATTAGTAATATCTCCATCAGATACACCTGCTGCAAACTTGTTTAATAAATGACGTAGAGTTACTCTAAGAGTCCCAGTACTTGCAGCTCCTGTAGTTAATGTAAAATTAATACCTAATGGATTTCCATCACCATCTTGATCACTGTAATTAGTAGTAATAGTAACACCACTTATTGCTTCAAAGAAAAATTGATGTTCATCATCTTCTTCAGCTACTTCTTCAGTAATATCTTCAGCTGGATCTTCAAGTTCATTTAAAGCTTCAACAACACCAGTATAAGTGGTATTTGCTGCTAATGTACCACCTGTAATTACAGGTGCATTTGGCCCGTCACCGTCTATATCTCTACTTGATAATATAATATCAGTTCCACCACCTTGTGGTGTTAAAGTTAAAGTTAACGTAGTTATTACTTCTTCTTCGTTAATAATTATTGGAGCATCATCATCATTAGAACACGATTGACTAATAATTAATATAGCTATTAATGATATAAATTTTATTGTTTTCATAATAAATTGGTTTTTATTTTTTTTAATAATTTAATTTTAATCTTAAAGAAAAGTTTCTTCCTAATTCATCTGCAAAGAGTCTAAATCTATTAAGATATTGTCTGTAATTTGTATTTAAAATATTATTCACGGCAAAACCTATTTCCAATTTGGTAATATTATTCAACTCAAATTGAATTGAAGAGTTAAAATGTAGTAGATGATATCCAGGAGGAGGGGTACTCACATCAACTAAAGTCTCTACAAATTCATTGTTTTCTACAATTTGAGTTGTAAAATTATTATCAGGAAAACGTGTTTGCCTAAAAACACCTTCACTTTTTAGTTCTAAGTGAAGATTGTTTAATTTTTTATTGCTATATGCAATAGTATTAAACCAGTTTGCAGAAGGGATATTAATAAGTGGTCTATCCCTTTCAGTATCATCACCTCTTAAATATGAAAAACTGGTTTTAAATTCGAAATTGTTATTAAAGTCATAAGTAGCATCAAAATCAACACCAAAGAGACGTGCATCATTTTGAATATATTCAAATACTTGAAACGAACCTCTCGATGTAGTTATAATACCATTAGGCTCTAATACAATATAGTCGTCAATAAAGTTAGCATAAGGCGTTAAATTGAAATTAAAACGTTGATTAAATAATGCCCCCTTAAAAGTTATAGCTATTTTATTGGCTATTTCTTTATCAATGCGTAAATCTCCCAATTCAAAAGCAACAGATGATTGATTCAAACCTTCGCTAAATAACTCTGATGGATTTGGTGGCCTACTAGCCAATCCGTAATTGAATTGTAAGTCTAAATTCTCATTAATAGTATAACCTAAGCCAAAAGTAGCAGAAACATTAGTATAATCAAATACAGGGTTTGTTAATATTTGTGTGCCAAAATCTTCAGTAATAAAATTCGCAAAATCAACATCGTAACCTCTGTCTTCAAAAAATGTTGATCTGTAAAATTTTTCAGCATCTATATGAGTAAAATCTACACGAGCTCCTACATCAACTAATAAATTCTCTGTAATATCATAAGAAATACCAGCAAATGCCCCTACGTTATATTTTTCATAATCAGGGATAACCCGTCTCACACCAGTACGTGGATCAGCAAAATTTTCTTGAAATAAACCACTAACACCAGCGGTAATTTTTGAATTTTCAACCGTATCTATTTCAAGTAAAAGATCCAGATTATGTGTTGTTAACTCCAAATCTACAGTAGGAGTGTTATCATCTATAAAACTTCTATTATCAAACTCTTGACGATCATTGAATTGAAAAGCATACTGTAATGATAACTTTCCTAAACGTTTTAATCTGAGATATGAATTTAATTTTGTTAAATGATGAGCTACTTCTTGTCGGGGCAACCCTATATCAAATGAAAAATCTTCTATAATTTCAGGAATAGGAGAGTTAATTGCTCTTACTAAATCAGTAACATTACCAAAATCAGCAGTTTGCAATATGCCTAACTCAGTATCAAAATAGCTATAATATGCTTCGATGCCGTACAAAAATTTGTTAATACCAAAATTTATAGATCCTGCTATTTGTTTTGTTCCAGTATTAGTTAAGAAATAATCTGGAGCTTCGAAATCTCCAAATCGTTTAAAAGACCCTTGAACTCTTAAACCTATTCCATTATCAAACCCTTTATTGATAGTAGATGTAATGTTACCTCCACGACCATTGGAACTACCAGAAAAAATGGTTTTACCAAACAATGTATCCTTTCTTACTAGTGGACTTGGTTTTGCTAATACCACACCACCTATAGCGTCACCTCCATATTGCAATGCTCCAGAACCTTTAACTACAGTTAACCGATCTGCTGTATTTAAATCAACAGTAGGGGCATGCTCAATACCCCATTCTTGATCTTGTAACCTTACATCATTTGTTATAATCAATATTCTACTACTATTTAAGCCTTGTATTACAGGTTTAACAATAGTACTACCAGTATTTAATGAAGAGACACCACTAATTTCTCTCAAAGCATCTCCTAAAGAAGCATCACTAAACTGTTCAATCGTTTCAACTTTTAAAGTTTGAACACTAGTAGCTTTCGAGATACCTTGTTCTCGTTTTTCTCCTGTAATTAAAACTTCATTTAAATTCTCTAAATGATGTTCTAATGTTATTTTTTTAATGGTATTACCTTTTATATCTATAGGAATGACTTTAGATTTACATTCTGGATGTGAAACTTGTAATTTATAATTGCCTATACACAAATTTTTAATTAAATATTTCCCATCAATATCAGATATGATAGATTCTTGTATGTTTCCATTTTTAGTAACAACAAGAGTAGCTCCTATTAAAGGTTTTCCATTATGGAAATCAATAACTTCTCCATTTAAAGTATAATTACATTGCTGTGAAAAAGCTTCTAAAGAAGACCCTATGAATAATAAGGTTAATATAAATAATGATTTCATTAAAATATAAATAATTTAACAAATTGACCCTGAGGTAATTAATTTAATGTGCTAAACTATATAAGGTGGTCCTCTGCGAAGAAATTGAAATGAGAAAGAATTATAATAAAACTGATAATCTGAAATAGATAGTTGTGAATTTATAATAGCACTTGCATAATTTATTTTTTTATTAATAAAAATAAATTGTGTATTAAGCTTAAATTTACAAAAATCACAATCGAGATTAGTATTATGTATGTGCACTGTATCTGTGTCAGTACAGGTTTTATGAACATGTTCTTTAAAAATATGAGAAAACTTAACAGCAGAAGGGACTAGTAATACAAATGCTAATATTACAATGCTGAATTTAAAAATAATATGTTTTTGTATTTGCCTCACTAATTTTTTAAAAATCGCTTTAATCCAAAGCGCTTTAACATTTTCTTTTCAAACTCCCAAAAGAATTTGTGCTGACCAAAAAGCCAGCCAAAAAATACTAAAAGTATTTGATAAAATACCAGGCCAATAATAATAAATAAAACCCAATATAGAACAGAATTTAAGTTTTCTTTAGTAATTCCTAATAATTTGATTATAGGTCTTCCAACAAAAACAGAAGAAGATCCTGTAATAGCAAAAACTATAAAAATACGAATCATTTCCCAACGATAATCGACAATCCATTTTTTTTCTAATTTTTTAAATAAAAATAAAATAAACTTTAGAAGTATAATAAATATGCCTAAACTTATAAGGAGAATTAGAGTAATATGAAAATTTGAAGTTATAACACTTGCTAATTTGTAAGAACTATAATATAATAATAAAATACCTAAAAAAGGAAATATGAGTTGCCAATTAGCTTGTATTTGCCAATTGTTTTTAAACTTTTGCATTACTTAATATTTTCAAGATGCAAATATAGCCTTAAGTTTAAACACGTGGAATATAAGGTCCTAATTTTTGATTAAATTCCAATTGAAAGAACAAAAAGTAATTATATAAGAGATAATTTACTTCATAACCATAATCTGTAAAACTACTATAATCAATACGGTTTTGATAGAGATTAGGATCAAATTGTAGAGGTTGATTTACACGAATATTGTACTCTGTTACTAATATTCTATTCCTGCTTTCTAAAAATTTTTGAGAATAATACCCTCTTTGCCTGGCAATACTTCTTAACCAAGGGTAAAACCCTGGTTCTATAATAATAATTTCGTATTCTAACTCTTCATTAGCAATACGTACGGTATCATTATTAGTTAATGCAGTTTCTTTTATTTCTGGCAATTTATCTACAATAGCTTTATTCGATGTTTTACAACTATACATTGCTAATGCAATAAGGAAGACTATAATTATATTTTTCATTTTCAATCTCTTTAATTAAAGATACGAAAAAACCCTTATAATAGTTTTAAAATCAATGCTTTTAACAAAATATTTAAAAAATATAAGAGCTTTTTTATTTATATTAATTTTTTCAGAGAAATTATTTTCCTCCAAATAAACCACCAAGAATGCCGCCTAATCCACCTTTTTTCTTATTATTACCCATAACCATCCCTGCAACATCATCAATAACACTACCATCGCCATCAGCATCCAAAATAGAAGATAAAAAGCTTTGATCTTGCTGTGTTTTATTTTCTCCGCTTAATAAACCACCGAGCATGCCTGTCAAATCATTAGGGTTATTTACATTTTGCTGTCTAGACTGTTTTCCTAGAAGTCCCATTAATAAAGGAGCTGCAACTTTTAATATATTACCAATAGCTCCAGCATTTATGCCAGATTGTTTACTTAAAGCATTTTGTACATTTTGTTGCTTTTTACCTAAAATATGATTTAAGATTTTGCCTCCATCATCTGTTACACTGGAATCTACACCACCATTAAATAGCCCGCCTAGATTATCTAAAATACTACCATCGTGTTTTTTATTTAAAGCATTTAATAGCCCTTCTGCACCTTGAGAAGATGAAGCATTGCGTTGCATAGCTTGAGTAAGTACTGGTAATGCCATACTTAACACATTACTTGTTTTATCAGTGGGTTGTCCAGTTTCTAAAGAAACACCATTAATAATTGTTTTCCCTATATCGCTATTTAATAAATCTAATAATCCTGCCATTTTTTGTGTTTTTAGTTGAGAATAACAAAATACAAAAAAAAGCCTTAATTATAAACTAAGGCTTTTTATAATTAAAATTATTACAATAATTTTAATTTGATTTAGTTTTTAAAATACTAATAATTTGTGAAGCTAATTCTGTTCCTATTCTATCTTGAGCTTCATTAGTTGCTGCTCCAATGTGTGGAGTTAATGAAATATAATTATTCATTAAAACTTGAATCGCTGGAGTAGGTTCGTTTTCAAATGTATCTAACCCAGCAAAAGCTACTTTACCACTATCGATAGCATTTACTAAAGCTACTTCATCTATAACGCCACCGCGAGCAGCATTAATAATACCAACTCCATCTTTCATCGAATCAAATTCTTTTTTGCCAATGATATAATCTTTTTGTGCAGGAACATGGAGTGTAATAAAATCTGCTGTTTTTAAAATATCTTCCATTGGTTCAGTTTCAATTTCTACATTTATAAACTGACCATTATAAAACTCAACTTTTACATCTGTTTTATCCACAAATTTATCTGAAGCAATAACTTTCATTCCAACACCTAACCCTATTTTTGCTACTTCTCTTCCAATACGACCAAACCCTATGATACCTAGTGTCTTTCCTCTTAATTCAGAACCTTTAGCGTAATTCTTTTTTAAGTTTCCAAATTTAGTATCTCCATCTAATGGCATGTTTCTATTAGCATCAAACAAAAAGCGAACACCACCATATAAATGTGCAAAAACAAGTTCAGCTACAGAACTTGAAGATGCAGCAGGAGTATTAATCACATGTAATTTTTTTTGACGCGCATAATCTACATCAATATTATCCATACCAACACCACCACGACCAATGATTTTTAAATTTGTACAAGCATCAATAATATCTTTACGAACCTTAGTAGCACTACGAACTAATAATACGTCAATATTATTTTCATTTATATAATTTGCAAGTTGTTCTTGAGCTACAGTTGTTGTTTCTACTTCAAACCCTCCTTTGATAAGGGCATCAATTCCGCTTTGCGAAATCCCGTCGTTAGCTAATACTTTCATTAAAAAAGAATGTTTATATTTTTGTAAAAATGGTGTTTGTCAATTTTTTTGATTAAATTCTTTTAAGCTTTACTTTCCAGCTCACTCATTACTTCTACTAATGCTTTTACACTATCAAGTGATAATGCATTATACATTGATGCTCGATACCCACCAACACTTCTATGACCGTTTAAACCACTAATACCTGCCTCTTTTAGCATAGTGTCAAAAGTTTCTTTTAAATAATCGTTTGTTAATGTAAATGTAGCATTCATAGTTGAACGATCTTCCTTGGCTGAGTAACCTTTGAAGAGAGGATTTAAATCGATTTCTGAATACATTAAAATAGATTTTTTATTATTCTCTTTTTCTATTGCTTTTATACCTCCTAAGTTTTTTAACCATTCTAAGGTTAACATTGAAGTATATACTGCAAATACTGGAGGTGTGTTAAACATACTGCTTTTATCTATATGCAACTTGTAATTCATCATTGATGGAATTTTTCGAGATACTTTACCTAATATATCTTCTTTTACAACAACAAGAGTTGTTCCAGCTGGCCCCATATTTTTTTGAGCTCCTGCATATATTAAATCAAATTTTGAAAAATCTAATTGACGAGAAAAAATATCACTACTCATATCACAAACCATAGGTATAGGGCTATTAGGGAATTTTTTCATTTGAGTACCGTAAATAGTATTATTAGAGGTGCAATGAAAATAGTCATAGTCTGAAGGGATATCGTAGCCTTTAGGGATATAGTTAAAATTAGCGTTTTTTGAAGATGCTATTTCGTATACATCATCATAAATTTTAGCTTCTTTTATCGCTTTATCACTCCAAGTTCCAGTATTTAAATACCCAGCTCTTTTTTCTAATAAATTTAAAGCTACCATTAAAAACTGAGAACTGGCACCACCTTGTAAGAATAATACTTTATAACCTTTACCTTCTAGATTTAAAAGCTCTAGAACTAAAGATCTCGCTTTTTCCATTACATCTACAAATGGTTTACTACGATGAGACATTTCAATTAACGATAATCCACTATCATTAAAATCTAATACAGCCTCTGAAGCTTTAAGTAAAACTTCTTTTGGTAAAATAGAAGGTCCAGCACTAAAATTATGTATTTTCATTTGTTAAATTTTATTAGGGTATAAAGGTCTTAATTTATTAAGAACTTCATATTAAATATTTAATAATTTTTAAACTATATTTTTAATAGAAACTCAAGAGTATTAACTCCATCTGCATAATCCCATAATTGCGGCACTTGTGAATCTCCGAAGTTAATTTCTGAATCTAAAATACCATTAGAAACAATACACTGAATTCTATCTGAATCTGCTTCTAATTTTTCTTTGAGTAATTCAATATTTTCATAATACTCATAAAATAATGTAGCTATAGGCGAAGCATAGCTTTCATCTTCTTTTATCATTAAAAATCCATTCTCCAGCATATCAAATTCACTCATTAAATAAACGGCTTTATTATAATCATAATTATTAGCATATTTCGCTTGATTGATAATAGGGTGCCATTTATAAATTGCTTCAAAAAAACGATCAAAATTATAATTTTTAGGAACAAATAGTTTTGAAACATTTCTGCAACCTAATCCGTAATATCTAAAAATGTCTTCAGAAAGATTTTCTAATTGTTCTTTTGTTTCATTTCCAGTTAATACAGCAGCAGCATTCCTGTTTTTTCTTATAATAGATGGCTTACCTTTAAAATAATATTCGAAATAACGAGCTGTATTATCACTGCCAGTTGCGATAACAGCATCGAAACCTTGCAGTTTTTTTTCTGTAAATAGAATGGTATTCTTGAATTCAGGCTCAACATACTCTAAATATTTTGCTAAATAGGGAAGTAGTTGTTTGTCGTTTGAAGATTGTTTTACAATAACATTGTGCCCAGATAATAGTACTGATAAAAAATCATGAAACCCTACTAAAGGAATGTTTCCAGCCATTATAATGGCTATTTTTTTAGAAATAACATTATTAAAGTTATACTTATCTATCCAATTTGTAATTGACTCTATAGTAAGCAATTTAGACCAGCTATTAATAGAAAAACTAATATTCTCATTTGTGAACCAACCATTATGTTCTTGTGCTAATTTTAATTGATGTTTAAAGCCATCATAAAACAAATCATTAAACGCAATACCTTCTTTTTTAGATGGTTCTATTGATGAAAACTGACTAAGAAATTCTCCTAGTTTTACAAAAGCGTTAATTCTTTGTTGTAATTTCATTATTACTCTTGGTTATGAATTGTTTTGGGTTTATTTTTGCAGCTGCAAATTTACGCAAACTAAATATAAATATTGTTATGGCAATTATAATAACAGACGAATGTATAAATTGTGGTGCTTGTGAACCAGAATGCCCAAATACAGCTATTTATGAAGGCGCTGATGATTGGAGATATAAAGACGGTACAAATTTAACAGGAAATGTAATTTTACCTAATGGTAAAGCTGTAGATGCAGAAGAAGCACAAGAACCTGTAAGTGACGAATTATATTATATAGTACCAGATAAATGTACAGAGTGTAAAGGATTTCATGATGAACCACAATGTGCAGCAGTATGTCCAGTAGATTGTTGTGTGCCAGATGATGATAATGTAGAGAGTGAAGAAGTATTATTGGCTAAACAGAGTTTTATGCACCCTGAAGGATAATTGAGTGAATTTTAAATAAGTCATCAAAATAAAAAACCTCAAATATAAATTTATTTGAGGTTTTTTATTTTGATGACTATGATTACCTTTAATTAGAACTACTAAACCTTTTCATTTCTTCTAAGGGTTCTAATGTATTTTGACTTTTCCATATATTTGGATCATAACGCTGCAATACTTGATAAGGTGTTTTCTTTTTTTCGGTAAATGCATTATACGCTTCAAGAGTAATAGATTTTGTACTTATACATAGTAACTCTTCTTTATTACGTGTATTACCTTCAACTTTAAAACTAAACTTAACTTTACTTTTATCACCACCTTGCTCAATAAATTTTAAAGGACGACTCACAAAAAAGTAAGCGCCATCTTCTTCTTTTATATATTGTGGAGTATATTTTTCGGTTTCTAAATCTTTAGTATAAATTACAGTGCCTAATCTTACATTTTGATTAAATTTAACACCTAACAATAATCTTAAGTTTAATTTGCTGCCACGTTTTCCTTTAGAATATTGATAATCTGTTCTTATTACCGCATACGTATCTTCTGTAATATAGAGTTTTCCTGAAAATTTAGATTTTGCTTTTCTAGGTAAATAGCTTATTACATAAATAAAATCGCCATTATAATAAGTTAGATCTTCTAAAGTATGCTTGTATAGTTTTGGATTTAAAATTTTACTTAAAAAAGAATTGTCATAAAACTTGGCTTGAGATAACAAATTATTTGCTCCCCTCCTTAAAAAAGAAGTATTATGCTCATCTTTTCTATTTTCATCTTCTTCAATAAGCTCTTTTAAATTTAATGAATCTTCAAGTTTAAAAAGCCCAGACTTTAATTTATAGTACTTATCTTGATCTAAGTATTTTAACATAATATTTTGTGCTTTCTCTTGGAGACCTTCTACAGAAAAACCATTTTGCCTATCTAATAACTCAGTAGCTTTTACAACATTTAATTTTGCTTTGTTAGAATCATTAACTACAATATTCCCTAAGTAATCGCTAAACTGTTTTGCTTTACTATTTCTAACCACATTACTTAGAGAGTCTAAACTATTATTAGCGCTTACATGATCTTTTTTCCTAAAAGAAGAAGCTTTATCAACTTCAAAATCTAACTTTTTAAAATCTGTAAAATTAGTAGCTCTATAAAATATTTCGTGACTTGAGTAACCAGAACTATAATTATCTTTTAAATGTAAATTTACTTTTGCAATAATAGAATCTACATTAGGCTTAGTTTCGTTTATATAAACCTCTTCTAATGTATTTATTGCTTCTTGTAATATAATTACAAAATTATTGTTTTTAATATCTTCAACAGAAATCACTTTACTTTCATACCCTAGACAGGAAATAGATAAATTAATGATTTCTTTATCTTCAAAATTAATTGCGAAAAAACCTTCTTCATTTGATATAGCTCCAGACGTTTCATCAACTTGTATTGCTGCATAAGGAATGGGTGCTTGGGTTAATGAATCAATAATTTGTGCTTTAAACTCTTGAGCAAAGAGAGTTGTGAAATTTAAAAATAATGCTCCAATTAATAAGGTGTATTTGTTCATTTTTTGTTTGATTGGTTATGTAAGATTGACGATTAATATAAACGTTTGTTACATTAATTAATTTTAAATGTACTATAGTTTTATTGAGTATAAATTACTTTAACTAATATTTAGAGACTTTAACGAATTGTTTGGATTGCTTATAATTTATAAAATAATTTTTAAAAATGATATAATTATGGTTTTTCCGTATTAATATTGAGGTATTTTCTTAATTCAATTGAAAGTTTTTGTGTAATTTTAAAAAATTAATTAAAACTAACTAATCATTAAGATATTCTTTCGCGAAGGATAGGCATATACTGTGAGTGCCTTTAAATGTTCACAGCTTTTAAAAACAATTATAGAAATTTTTAATCATGAAAAATTTGTTAAAATTAGGAAAAGCTTTAAATAAGGCAGAACAAAAATCAATTAGTGGAGGTTTTTGGGGATTTGGTTGTCAACCACAACTTCTTGAATGTGAAACTGATCAAGATTGTCCATCTTGCTCGTTTGGGTGCGGTCGAACTACGACTACTTTACCAGACGGGACAGTTATTACTTTTGATGGTATTTGCTCTTTTTAGGGTAAATATTAAATTATAATTTAACATAAAGACTATCTTTAATTAAGGGTAGTCTTTTTTTATTGTCATATAATAAAAGAATATATTTCGATTTTTATAATTTATAACCTTAACTTCGTTACCTCAAATATATTATTGATGAAAAAAGTCACGTCTTTATTATTAGCGTTTGTGGCATTAGCTGTATTGGTTTTTAGTTTTATAACAAATCAAGAAACCGCACAAATTTTCGGAATTAGCCTTAATGTTTGGTTGTATCGTTTGATTTGGGTCGCAGTTGGAGTTATTTCTTTTTTGGATTATAAAAAGAGTTCTAAAAATAACTAAGTCAAGCTACCTATTTATAAGTTTGATTCTAATCTAATTATAACTAATCACTTGTAATTTCTCTTAGCTACTTTGTTATTCTAATTATCTAATTAATTACATTTGCAATCGCAAAAATCAAAGTCTTGATTCTTGTTTCTTTTTAATATAATTATCTAAAGAATATGAAAGCTGGAATTGTAGGATTACCAAATGTGGGAAAATCAACATTATTCAATTGTTTATCTAATGCTAAAGCACAAAGTGCTAACTTCCCTTTTTGTACTATTGAACCTAATATAGGTGTGGTAAATGTACCAGATTCTCGATTACAAAAACTAGAAGAGTTAGTAAACCCAGAACGTGTGTTGCCAGCGACTGTAGAAATTGTAGATATTGCAGGGTTAGTAAAAGGAGCAAGTAAAGGGGAAGGCTTAGGAAATCAGTTTTTAGCAAATATTAGAGAAACAGATGCAATCCTTCATGTGCTACGTTGTTTTGATAATGATAATATTGTACATGTAGATGGAAGTGTAGATCCAATAAGAGATAAGGAAACGATTGATATCGAACTTCAACTTAAAGACTTGGAAACGGTAGATAAAAAGCTGGATAAAGTAAAACGTGCTGCAAAAACTGGAAATAAAGAAGCTCAAAAAGAAGAAGCTGTTTTATTAAAACTTAAAGAAAATTTAGAATCAGGAATTTCTGTTCGCGCTGTAGAATTTAGTGATGACGATTATAATGATTACGTAAAGCCATCACAATTAATTACAGATAAACCAGTAATGTATGTGTGTAATGTAGATGAAGGAGCAGCTGTGTCTGGAAATGCCTATGTTGACAAAGTAAGGGAAGCTGTAAAAGATGAAAATGCAGAAGTGTTAGTTTTAGCAGTTGGTACTGAAGCAGATATTAACGAATTGGATGATTATGAAGAACGTCAAATGTTTTTACAAGATATTGGGTTAGAAGAACCTGGTTCATCTAAACTTATTCGGTCGGCCTATAAATTATTAAATCAGCAAACTTATTTTACAGCTGGTGTAAAAGAGGTTCGTGCATGGACAATTAACATAGGTTCTACTGCGCCACAAGCAGCAGGAGAGATACATACCGATTTTGAAAAAGGATTTATTAGAGCTGAAGTTATTGCTTACGACGACTATGTTTCATATGGCACTGAAACTAAGGTAAAAGAAGCTGGTAAAATGCGTGTTGAAGGTAAAAACTATGTAGTGAGTGATGGAGATGTAATGCATTTCTTATTTAATGTATAATTAGATCACTTAACCTAGAATACTAAGTCTTTTTTTGAAAAATAAATAGGCGCTATTATAGCTACCTTCTTGCTGTATTTTGCACGATGACATGAAAATTTGTAATTATGCCATTAATAGAGATCAAAACTTTAATAGATTCTGATATCAAAATTTGTTTTGATTTATCACGTAATATAGATTTACATAAACAATCTCTCCAACATTCAAACGAAAAAGCAATAGCAGGTAAAACTTCGGGCCTAATTGAATTAGGAGAATCTGTAACTTGGAAAGCAAAACATTTTGGGATTACTCAAAAACTCACTTCAAAAATCACAGAATTTAATTCGCCTAACTTTTTTGTAGATGAAATGGTTTCTGGAGCTTTCAAATCATTTCGGCATGAGCATATTTTTAAAGAAAATAATGGAAAAACCATAATGATAGACAAATTTTATTTTGAAGCCCCTTATGGAATTTTAGGTCAACTTGTTAATTGGTTATTTCTTAAAAAATATATAACTCAACTCTTAAAAACCCGCAATAAATTTTTAAAAGGAATAGCAGAAAATAACTAATAAATAATAAGTTTTTAGAAGTGAAATAACTTATCAAAACACATTGTTAATTACTTTGTGAAAGCAATATTTCTTTTTTTAAATCGATATATTATATTAGCAACTCATCTAACTTTTTAATACGTTTTATGTCTCAAGAAACCAAGTATACTGAAGATAATATTCGCTCGCTCGATTGGAAAGAACATATCCGGATGAGACCAGGAATGTATATCGGTAAATTGGGTGATGGTTCTTCTGCTGATGATGGTATTTATATTCTTTTAAAAGAAGTACTTGACAATTCTATTGATGAATATGTAATGGGTGCTGGTAAAACCATTGAGATTTCTATACAAGGCGAAAAAGTTACAGTTAGAGATTACGGAAGGGGAATTCCATTAGGAAAAGTTGTAGATGTGGTTTCTAAAATGAACACTGGAGGGAAGTATGACTCTAAAGCTTTTAAAAAATCTGTAGGACTTAATGGTGTTGGTACAAAAGCTGTAAATGCGTTATCTTCTTATTTTAGAGTAGAATCTAATCGAGATGGGAAATCTGCTTCTGCAGAATTTGCGCAAGGGAACTTAACAGATCAAGATTTATTAGAAGATACATCTCGTAGAAAAGGAACTAAAGTTTCTTTTGTGCCAGATGATATTATTTTTAAAAACTATAAATATAGAAATGAGTATATCGTAAAGATGCTCAAAAACTATGTCTATCTTAATCCTGGATTAACTATAGTTTTTAATGGTGAAAAGTATTACAGTGAAAACGGATTAAAAGATTTATTGGCAGAGACCATTAAAGATACAGATTTACTTTATCCGATTATTCATCTTAGAGGAGATGATATAGAAGTTGCATTAACACATAGTAAGACACAATACAGTGAAGAGTATCACTCTTTTGTAAACGGACAAAATACAACACAAGGAGGAACTCATTTAGCTGCATTTAGAGAAGCTTTGGTAAAAACAGTGCGTGAATTTTATGGTAAAAACTATGACGCTTCAGATGTTCGGAAATCTGTTGTATGTGCTATAGCCATAAAAGTTATGGAGCCAGTCTTTGAAAGTCAGACTAAAACAAAACTAGGATCTACAGATATGGGAGGAGATCTTCCTACCGTAAGAACTTATATCAATGATTTTGTTAAAACATATCTCGATAATTTTTTACATAAAAACCCTAATGTAGCCGAAAATATTCAGCGTAAAATACTTCAGGCAGAACGCGAGCGAAAAGAACTTTCTGGAATTAGGAAGCTCGCTAAAGATCGTGCTAAAAAAGCAAGCCTTCACAATAAAAAATTACGGGACTGTCGTGTGCATTTTGGAGATACAAAAAACGAACGAAATTTAGAAACTACATTATTTATTACAGAGGGAGATTCGGCCTCTGGAAGTATTACAAAATCTAGAGATGTAAATACTCAAGCGGTATTCAGTTTAAAAGGAAAGCCTTTAAACTCTTATGGGTTAAGTAAAAAGATTGTATATGAAAATGAAGAATTTAACCTTCTACAAGCAGCTTTAAATATTGAAGAATCGCTTGAAGACCTTAGGTATAATAATGTTGTAATTGCTACAGATGCAGATGTTGATGGGATGCATATTCGCTTGTTATTAATAACATTCTTTTTGCAATTTTTCCCAGAAGTTATAAAAGAAGGGCATTTGTTTATTTTACAAACCCCTTTATTTAGAGTCAGAAACAAAAAAGAAACCATTTATTGTTATTCAGAAGAAGAACGACGTGATGCTATTGAAAAACTGAAACCTAAACCAGAGATTACGAGGTTTAAAGGGCTTGGGGAGATCTCGCCAGACGAGTTTAAACATTTTATTGGAGACGATATTCGTTTAGATCCAATTATGTTGGATGATGATATGTCGATTGAAGAATTGCTGTCTTTTTATATGGGAAAAAACACACCCACTAGGCAAGAGTTTATTATAGATAATCTTAAAGTTGAAATGGATTTAATTGAAGAAGATAAATAAATTCCTAACCTGCACAGAGGAGTTACAAGAAATATGATTGAAGAAAACGACGACCTAACAAACGAAAATTTAGAACATTCTGAATCACAAGAAACAATTACCAGAGTTACTGGTATGTATAAAGATTGGTTTTTAGATTATGCATCTTACGTAATTCTAGAGCGCGCTGTACCAGCGATTGAAGATGGGTTTAAGCCTGTTCAGCGTCGTATAATGCACTCTATGAAAGATCTTGATGATGGGCGTTATAATAAAGTCGCTAATATTGTTGGGCATACGATGCAGTATCATCCGCACGGAGATGCAAGTATTGCAGATGCTATGGTGCAAATAGGTCAAAAAGATTTATTGATTGATACTCAAGGAAACTGGGGGAATATTTTAACAGGTGACCGTGCTGCAGCTTCTCGTTACATTGAAGCACGAATTTCTAAATTTGGTTTAGATGTCGTTTATAATCCCAAAATAACCGAATGGCAAGCATCTTATGATGGTCGTCGTAAAGAGCCAGTTAACTTACCAGTAATGTTCCCATTATTGTTAGCACAGGGAGGAGAAGGGATTGCAGTCGGGTTATCTACAAAAATATTACCACATAATTTTATAGAACTTATTGATGCGTCAGTAAAACACCTTCAAGGAAAGCGTTTTACACTAGTTCCAGATTTTCCAACAGCAGGAATTGCTGATTTCACAAATTATAATGACGGGTTACGAGGAGGGAAAGTGCGAGTTCGTGCAAAAATTTCACAGCGAGATAAAAACACGTTGGTGATTAGTGAAATTCCATATAGTACAACAACATCATCTTTAATAGATTCTATTTTAAAAGCGAATGAAAAAGGCAAAATAAAGATTAAAAAAATAGAAGATAATACTGCAGCAGAAGTTGAGATCTTAATACACCTGCCATCAGGATTGTCTCCAGATAAAACTATTGATGCCTTATATGCATTTACCAGCTGTGAAAATTCTATATCCCCTCTAGGTTGTGTTATTGAAGATAATAAACCGTTGTTTATTGGTGTATCAGAAATGTTACGCCGTTCTACTGATAATACAGTACAACTTTTAAAAAGCGAATTAGAAATAAAACTAGGCGAGTTTGAAGAGCAATGGCATTTTGCTTCTCTAGAGCGTATTTTTATTGAAAATAGAATCTATCGTGATATAGAAGAAGAGGAAACTTGGGAAGGTGTGATAAGTGCTATAGATAAAGGGCTTCAGCCGCATGTTAAACATCTAAAACGCGCTGTAACAGAAGATGATATCACACGTTTAACAGAAATTCGAATTAAACGTATTTCTAAATTTGATATAGATAAAGCGCAACAAAAAATTGATGCTTTAGAAGAAGAGATTGCACAAATAAAACATCATTTAGCAAATCTTATTGATTATTCTATCGCATATTTTAAGCGTTTAAAGAAAGATTATGGAGATGGACGTGAACGTAAAACTGAGATTAGAATTTTTGATGATGTAGATGCAACAAAAGTAGTAATCAGAAACACCAAACTCTATGTAAATAGAGAAGAAGGCTTTGTGGGTACATCATTACGAAGGGATGAATATGTCTGTGATTGTAGTGATATTGATGATGTGATTGTATTTACTAAGGAAGGAAAGCTAATGATCACAAAAGTAGATTCTAAAACTTTTGTTGGAAAGGATATTATTCATGTTGCTGTATTTAAAAAGAAAGATAAGCGTACTATTTATAATATGATCTATCGTGATGGTACAAAAGGAGCATCATACATTAAGCGTTTTGCGGTTACAGGAGTAACAAGAGATAAAGAATACGATTTAACAGCAGGCAATAAAGGTTCTAAAGTATGGTATTTCTCGGCAAACCCTAATGGTGAAGCAGAAATTGTTAATGTGTTATTACGCCAAGTTGGAAGTATTAAAAAGCTAAAATGGGATATGGATTTTGCCGACATTATTATTAAAGGCCGTGCCTCTAAAGGTAATATAGTGACTAAATATTCTGTAAAACGTATAGAGCTCAAAGAAAAAGGAGTTTCTACCCTTAAGCCTCGTAAAATATGGTTTGATGATACTGTGCAACGCTTAAATGTTGATGGAAGAGGAGAGTTAGTAGGTGAATTTAGAGGAGAAGATCGTATTTTAGTAATTACCCAAAAAGGAATAGTTAAAACTATTGTGCCTGAAATAACAGTTCATTTTGACAGCGATATGATTGTTATGGAAAAATGGATTCCTAAAAAACCCATTTCTGCAATTTATTTTGATGGAGAAAAAGAACGTTATTATGTAAAACGTTTTATAGTCGAAAATGAAAATAGAGAAGAATTGTTTATTACAGATCATCAGAACTCACATTTAGAAATTGTATCTACAGATTGGAAACCTTTAGCTGAGGTTGTGTTTTCTAAGGATAGAGGTAAAGAGCGAAAAGATAATCTGGAAGTTAATTTAGAAGAATTTATTGCGATTAAAGGGATATCTGCTTTAGGGAATCAACTAACTAAAGATAAAATAAATCAAATTAATTTACTAGATCCTATTCCGTATGAAGCTCCAGAAGAATTACCGGCAGATCAAATGAATGTTATTGATGAGCAAATTGTAAATTCAGAATCATCGAAACCTATTCAAACATCTCTACCTGAGAGTAACTCAGAAAATAGTGATATAGATGATGAAGGGCAGATAACTTTATTTTAAGTTATTTAACGTGTTTTGCACTTCCTTTTTGTTTAAGTGCCTCTCCAACATAAGAATATTCAAATGTATATCCTGAATCACTTGTATTTAGTATTTTAAGATGAATATCTTTACGTTCTGCCATACTCTTCGGATTAATTGTTTTAAATATAACTTCACAATCGTTTATCCACCTAACAGATGAGGAATCAGTTTTGCCTTCAAATATTTCTATTTGTAAATCGGCTGTTCTGGTAAATGTAGAAACATAATCTTTACCTTCAATAGTTATACTACTTTCAAATGTTCCAATTTTAAAATCTTTGCAGTTGCGTTCAACATTATAACAACTCGTGATTAATATAAATAAAAGAAGGAAAAGTGATTTTTGCATTACATTAAATGTTTTTGCAAAATTAAGAAATACAAAATAGCAGTTGATCTAATTTTTAAAGTTTTTAAATGTACCATCTTTATAAAAAATAATAATACGATCTATATCATCATCGATTTTAATGTTATTTTCATTTTTAGAACTATCTATTGTTTTTGGAGTAGGAGGCTTAGTTCTTATTGTATTTTCTAATTTTTCTTCAGAAGGAAATTTACCTTTTCCATTTAATAACCAGTATAAATTCACTTCAGGAAAGTGATTAAGTATTTTCATTACAAATTCTAAACTTGGTTTATTTCTACCAGATAAGATATGTGAAATGCTAGAACGCTGCACACTAATCTTATCAGCGAATGCAGATGCAGATAAATTATAATAATTTATAATTTTTTGAAGTCTAACTATAAAATCTTCAGTATTTATCATATACACTACAAAAGTAAACAATCTAAATTATTTTGTAACGATGTGATTGATGATTTGTAATGGGATAATAATATAAATTTAATTTAATATTTGAATTTAGACTTCACTTAATTGTATTTAATATATTGATAATTAATTTATTATATATTTAAATGTAAATTAATTTTTTTTGTTTACAGAATTAATTTTTTAATTTAAATAATGTTTACATAATGCAAATTTAATGATTCACTATTGTGAATTTTGATATAATTATTATTTACAATTGTAAATATAGGTTTGATTACTTTTGTAAACTTAATACAGGTAATGATATCAGAAAATTGTATGCAGAATAACTTTAAACTATATAAAGAATCGAACTTGTTAGGTAGATATATCACTAATCAATCTATTGAACCTTTACTCAAAAAATTTGACGATATATCTGAAATTGATATTATTGGAGAATCTGTAAATAAACTACCTATTTATAGTATTAAGATTGGTTCAGGATCAAAAAAGATTTTAATGTGGTCTCAAATGCATGGTAATGAATCGACAACTACTAAAGCTATTTTTGATATACTAAACACATTAAAATCTGAAGAATTTAAAGGTATATTAAAAAGCTGCTCTTTATATATAATTCCAATTTTAAACCCTGATGGTGCATTAACTTATACGAGACTAAATGCAAATAAAGAAGATTTAAACCGAGATGCTCAGAATTTATCACAACCAGAAAGTATTGTGCTTCAAGAGGCATTTAAAAAAATTAACCCAGATTTTTGCCTTAACCTTCATGGGCAACGAACTATATTTAGTGCTGGCTTAACAGATAATCCAGCGACAGTAAGTTTTCTTGCGCCTGCTCAAGATAAAGATTGTACTATAACTCCTAATAGGAAACGTGCAATGGAACTTATAGCAGTTATGAATAAGAAGCTTCAACAAATTATACCTAATCAGATAGGAATTTATGACGATGCTTTTAATGTTAACTGTGTTGGTGATACATTTCAGAGCTATGGTATTCCTACTGTACTTTTTGAAGCTGGGCATATAAATCAAGATTATCAAAGAGAACAGGTTAGGGAATATATGTATATAGCATTATTAACATTGATAAATTATATTTCTGAGAATGAAGTTTCTGGAGAAAAACACCTTCCTTATTTAAGTATCCCGGAAAATGGAAAACAATTTTATGATGTTATTATTAGGAATGCAGTGATTATTAATGATAAAAAAGAAACGAAGATAGATATCGCTATTCAATTTGAAGAAACTTTAATTGATGATGAAGTGCACTTTTTACCTAAAATAGCTCAAGTAAATGAGCTTGAAGATTTCTATGGACATAAAGAAATTGATGCTGACGGAAAAGTGTTAGAATTGGAACACAAAAATTCGTTAACTGTTGGTAATGAAATTGTTTCTGTTATGATCAATAATAAATTATTCTCATTAAAACCTGTAATTAATCGAAAATAATTACATTATTATTAATCTAATTCTTTAATTTTGTTTTTTATTTAAAGAAAAAGAAAAATGGCAAAATTTAGATTAGACGAAATTGATCATCAAATTCTTGATATGTTGATTGACAATACAAGGATTCCATTTACAGATATCGCTAAAAAATTATTAATTTCTGCAGGTACTGTTCATGTAAGAGTTAAAAAAATGGAAGATGCTGGAATCATCAGAGGCTCATCATTAACTTTAGATTATCAAAAATTAGGATACTCATTTATAGCTTATGTTGGAGTGTTTTTACAAAACACTTCACAAACAAAATTTGTTCTAGAGCGTATTAATAATATTCCGTTTGTAACTGTAGCTCACATCACAACAGGGAAATTTAATATTTTTTGCAAAATAAGAGCTAAAGACACTACTCATGCTAAAGAAGTGATTTTTATGCTTGATGATATTGAAGGCGTATACAGAACAGAAACAATGATTTCTCTTGAAGAAAGCATTAATGATAAAAAACGCTTAATGCATTCTATTTTTAACGAAATGTAATTTTAGCCATATATGAAAGCTTCTCAAGTTGGTAAAAATGAATATAATGATTATTATTCTAGATATATCACAACACTAGGTGATACAGAATTAATCGCAGGATTGAAAGATAATTTAAGTAACACCTTATCTTTTTTAGAATCTATTCCTGAAAATAAGTTGGATTATGCGTATGAAGAAGGAAAATGGACAGTAAAAGATGTAATACAGCACACAATAGATACTGAACGCATCTTTAGTTATAGAGCACTTTGTTTTGCTAGAAATGACAATACAGAACTTCCAGGCTTTGAACAAGATGACTATATAAAAACAGCAAATCCTAACTCTAAGAGTAAAGAGGATTTAATTAGGGAGTATAAAGCTGTAAGAATTGCAAGTATAGAGTTATTTAAAAGCTTTACAGATGATGCTTTACAATATGTTGGTAGTGCAAGCGGAAGTCCAATGACGGCTAGAGCAGCTGGTTTTATGCTTATAGGGCATGAGAAGCACCATTATAATGTTATAAGAGAAAAATATCTTTAAATAAATTAAGAGTTATAATAAGAAAAAGCTTCTAATATCAAACTGTTATCTACAGTGCAATCTAATTTGGGAACAGAAATATCTTCTAGTAATACAAAATTAATATTGCCATGAGAGTTCTTTTTGTCAAACTTTAAGAGCTCAATAATAGCGTTGTAATCTTGAGTTTCAAAACTTATCTTATCGTATAAATTAAGAATAGATGATTTTATCATTTCCATTTTATCATCTGGAAACTGAGTTAGTTTATTCGAAATGTAAATAGCTAAGATCATTCCTATGGAGATAGCTTCTCCGTGTAACAAGGAAGGTTTATTTGGATTATCTAAAAAATAAGATTCTATGGCATGACCAAGGGTATGTCCGAAATTTAAAGTTTTACGTAAGCCAATTTCGGTAGGATCTTGTTCTACGATATCTTTTTTAATAAGAACAGATTCATAAATTAAACGATCTAAGTCAGCAACAGTTAGTGTTTTTAAGCTAATCAATTCATTCCAATAATTTTCACTTTTTATTAAGCCGTGTTTAAGCATTTCTGCTAACCCAGAACGCATTTCATTTTGAGGAAGTGTATTTAAAAACTCAGTATCTATTAATACCATTTCGCTAAAATTAACAACACCTACTTGATTTTTAAGAACACCTAAATCTACTCCAGTTTTACCTCCTACAGAAGCATCAACCATAGCTAATAGGGTAGTGGGCACATTTATATACTTAATACCTCTTCTAAATGTAGAAGCTACAAATCCTCCTAAATCTGTAATAACGCCCCCTCCTAAGTTAATAACTAACGATTTTCTGTCTGCGTCTAACTCAGATAAGGCATTCCAAACTCCAGTACAGGTTTCTATAGTTTTGTGTGCTTCTCCTGCGTCAATTTCAATAATTTCAAAATCTACTTGAGAAGTGATTTGCGACATAAAATTTGGTAAGCAAAATTTATGCGTGTTTGTATCAACTAAAATAAAAATTTTAGAAAAATTTGATGCTTCTAAATAATTGTTTAATTCAATATAACAATTTGAATTAAAGTGAATTGCATAATCTTTAGTTGAAATAGATTTCATGTAAAATGCTTAAAATATTTTGGAAGTGAAAATAAGTAGAATTTTATTAAAAAAGGAACTTGCTAATAAATATATTTGTACGATTTTAACTGCTTAAAATGAATACACGAATTTTTGAAAACACTGAAATTGCTTTTCGATTAAAAAGTAATTCAGAATTAAGAAGAGCTTATTTTTTATTTAAAATGATTTCTTATCAACCATTGGTGAAAATAGGATCTTCAATTACAAACCTTGCACTTAAAGCAAATTTACCCGTTAAAGGTTTAATTCGTTCTACAGTTTTTGATCATTTTTGTGGAGGTATAAATGAAATCGATTGCCTGCCTTTAATGGCAAAAATGTATGATGAAGGCGTTTCTTGCGTATTGGATTATTCTGTAGAAGGAAAAGACACTGAAGCACAGTTTGATGCTGCTTTACAAAAAACTTTAGAGCTTATTCATTTTGGTAGCGAAAGCGATGCAATGTCTATTACTGTATTTAAACCCACAGGGTTTGGCCGTTTTTATTTATTTGAAAAGAAAAGTGAAGGACTTCCTTTTACTGCTGAAGAACAGGAAGAATGGAATAAGGTTGTAAATAGATTTAATACAGTATGTAAAATCGCAAAATCTAAAGGAATACAAGTTTTAATTGATGCTGAAGAAAGCTGGATACAAGATGCTGCTGATGAATTGGTAGAAGATATGATGCGCATTTATAATCAGGAAATACCTGTAGTATTTAACACGATACAAACGTATAGATGGGATCGATTAGAGTATTTAAAGCAATTGCATAAAAGAAGTCAAGATGAAGGGTTTAAATTAGGCGCTAAAATTGTTAGAGGAGCTTATATGGAGAAAGAAAGAGATCGCGCTGAGGAAAAAGGTTATAAATCTCCTATTTGTATCGATAAAGAAGCTACAGATAAAAATTTTGATAATACACTAACTTATATTTTAAATAACCTGGAGACCATAGCATTATTTATAGGAACTCATAACGAAAATAGTTGCTATTTGGCTATGGAAATTATGAACACCTTAAATATTGAAAAAAATAATGATAGTGTTTGGTTTGGACAATTGTATGGCATGAGTGATCATATAAGTTATAATTTAGCTTCAGAAGGTTATAACGTAGCAAAATACGTTCCGTTTGGTCCTGTAAAAGACGTGATGCCTTATTTAATTAGAAGAGCAGAAGAGAATACGTCGGTAGCTGGGCAAACCAATAGAGAGCTTAACTTAATAGATAGAGAACGACAACGTAGAAAAAAATAATTTTAATTAATTTATTTCTATAGTTTTAATGGTTGCTTTATGTTCGCAGTTTTCTATAGTTAAGGCAATATCTTGTCCGTTGTAATTATCTTCAATTACATAAATTTTACAAAAATCTAGTTTTGTATTGCTTTTTGAGAAGTTTACATCACCGTGTTTTAAAACATAAGGTATTGCTAAAGAATCTAAATTGTTTTTAATAATCTCTGAGCTAGCATTTGAATATGCCAATCGCTTAGTACTTATATTTTTTAAAACACGAGCATCTGGCCCGTAGCTACAAGATGTTTTTTTACCGCTTAAAAAAAACGCTAAAATTACTAAACCTATAGAAAATCCTCCCAGATAATACCCAACACGTTGAATGAGTTTCATTTTTAAACTTATGTTTTGAATGTTATTGAGAATTCTAATCTAAAAAATAAGAAGATTAGGATCGCTATAATCCAAATCAAACCAATCGGCCACAGATTTACTAGTCAGAATTCCGTGGTAAAAATACAACCCATTTTTTAAACCACGATCAAAACGCAGTGCATTTTCTATACCACCATCTTCAGCTATTTTTAAAAGATAGGGTGTAAAGATGTTACTTATAGATACTGAAGCAGACCTGGAATAACGAGATGGGATGTTAGGCACACAATAATGTAGTACACCATGTTTTTCAAATGTAGAAGTGTCGTGAGATGTAATCTCGCTGGTTTCAAAGCATCCACCCATATCTATACTTACATCTATAATTAAAGCGCCATTTTTCATACTCTCCACCATAGCTTCATTAACGATAATAGGGGAGCGGTTTTTTCCTCGTACAGCTCCAATAGCTACATCACATCGTTTTAAAGACTTTATTAAATTTTTTGGCTGTAAGGTAGAGGTGTATACGGTGCGCCCTAAGTTAGTTTGTAAACGCCTTAATTTTGTAATAGAATTGTCAAACACTTTAATATTTGCGCCTAAACCAATAGCAGATCTGGCAGCAAACTCTCCAACAGTGCCTGCACCTATAATAACCACTTCGGTAGGAGGGACGCCACTTATATTACCAAACATAAGTCCGTTGCCTCCATTAACGTTAGATAAGATCTCTGCTGCAATTAAAACAGACGCTGTACCTGCAATTTCACTTAATTGGCGTACAGCAGGGTAAGTGCCATCGGCGTCTCTAATAAACTCAAAAGCTAATGCGGTAATACGTTTTGTAGCTAAAGCTTCAAAATACGATTTAGATTGCGTTTTTAATTGTAATGCAGATATGATTAGCGATTGTGGGTTAATGAGCTTAATTTCTTCTAAAGAAGGTGGTTCTACTTTTAGTATAGTAGGGCAGGAAAATACTTTGGCAGTATCTTTGGTGATTTCTGCACCCGCTTCGCTATAATTTTTGTCTTTAAAATTAGCGCCACTACCTGCGCCAGATTCTAAAAGTACACGATGCCCGTTGCTTACCAACGCCGAAACGGCATCTGGAGTAAGGCATACACGTTTTTCTTGAAAAGAAGTTTCCTTAGGAATACCTATAAATAGATTGCCTTTTTGTTTAAGAACTTCTAGAGTTTCTTCTTGAGGTAATAATTGCTCTTTGGTGAAAGGAGAAAGTGATTTACTCATAGTTTGGTTATTGATACCAAATTACAAATAAAGTTTGAAATTGTATTTATAAATAAAAACTAAGTTTTTAAAAATAATCTGAAAACTTACCAAAGAAGCTTTTAGGTTTAATTTTAAATTCTTCTTCTAATTCTTCCATGCTTTTATTAGCATCATTTAACTTATTAAACATTTTTGCTCGCATTAAATAAATGGAAGGAATTATAACTGCCATAACAGGTAATAAGTATAAGATTTGGTTTGTTTCCGCAATTTCGATTTCATCATTTAAAATTTCCATTATTTGATAAATATACATTGCAATTGGAACTAAAATGACATGATACCACCATTGTCGACAGGTGAAAATCCAGATGAATAATAAGAGTAGAGGTATAATCTTATTTAATAATGTCCAAATTAAAACTTGAACATCTTCATAATAGCCACTAGTAAATGATCCAAAAAAAGTATCCCAAGTCGGTTGACTTGGGACATTTTGCCATAAAGAAAATAAATAAGGAGTAATAGCAATTAAAGTTGCGATTAAACTACCTATAATTAATTCTTTTTTACCCAAGTTCCCCTGACGAAGAACTATCTCCCCCTGGGATTTTGATTTTTGCTTTTCTCGTTGCTGTGTCTTGGCCATCTAAATTTGTATTTAGAGCATCAACAGTGTACAATACACCTCCGATTAAAATAGCTACAGCTAAAATGATTTTTTTTGTTTTCATAATTCAAGGGATTTAATTAATTAATTATGTTATCAAAGTTAAATAACAGTCTAACTTTTAGTAAGTTAAAATTGTTAAAATTTTGTTAACGAATTAATTTTAAACCGCTCGTATACTACGGTTTTACCGTAGTTTTATGATTTTAATTCGGGGTCTGAGTTCACTATTTCTAGCTATTCATTAAAATTATTTTTTATTTATTTCGTCAAAAACAACCAATTTTAAGGCTCTGGAGCCGTTTTTTAGTGTTTTTAACTCTAAAATTTCAGTTTCAAAAGGCAGAATTCTGCTAATTCTCTCCGGCCATTCGATAAAATTCCAACGTCCAGAGTAAAAATAATCTTCAATTCCGATATCTAAAACTTCAATTTCATTCTCGATTCTGTAAAAGTCAAAATGATATACCAAATCATTTTTAACTTCGTATTCATTAACTAAAGAAAAAGTTGGACTTGAGGTTTTTTCATTACCTCCTAATGCATTTACTAAAGCATTAATAAATGTTGTTTTACCAACTCCCATCTCTCCATAAAACAAAATCGTTTTTGTTTTTACATTTTGAAGTACTTTTTTAGCGACTTCGTCAATGTGCTCAATGTCAAATTCTAATGTCAATCTCTTTAATTAATACACAAATATAATAAAAAAATATTAAAAAGTGCATTTTGTCGGATTTTTTTGCAATTCAAGGATATTATTTAGGATTTAAAGTCACAAAAGGAATGATGACCTCTTCTAACGAAACGCCTCCATGTTGATACGTATTACGGTAATAACTTACATAATGGTTGAAATTATTTGGGTAAGCAAAAAACAAGTCGCTCTTCGCAAAAATAAAGGAACTACTCATGTTTATGGAGGGTAACCCTATATCTTTCGGAGATTTTGAAGCATACACTTCTTTGTTTTCGTAAGTTAAACTACGACCCGTTTTATACCTTAAATTTAAACTGGTGTCCCGATCTCCAACTACTTTAGAAGGGTTTTTTACATTAATAGTGCCATGATCTGTAGTAATCATGAGTTGAAATCCTAATTGCTGTGCTTGATGAATAACGTCTAACAAAGGTGAGTTTTTAAACCAACTAGTGGTTAAAGAGCGATAAGCTTTATCGTTAGAAGCCAACTCTTTAATAACTTCCATTTCTGTTTTAGAATGAGATAACATATCTACAAAATTATAAACGATCACTGTAAGGTCATTATCCTTTTTAGATTTAAAATTATCTGCTAACTTTTTACCACCTCTTAAATTAGTGATTTTAAAATATTCGTATTTTAAATTACTTAAACCTAAACGCTTCATCTGAGCATCTAAAAACTCGCCTTCATAAAGATTTTTACCGCCTTCGTCTGTATCGTTCTTCCAATATTCAGGATGTAAACGTTCCATTTCACTAGGCATTAAACCTGAGAAAATAGCATTTCTAGCATACTGAGTGGCAGTAGGAAGGATACTATAATAAGATATTTCTTCTTCTTTTTTATAGTAGTTGCTAATAAAAGGTTCTAGTGATTTCCATTGATCGTAACGTAAATTATCAATCACAATTAATAATGTTGGTTTCTCTTTAGTGAGTTTAGGTGCTACTTTGGTTTTAAATAAATTGTATGACAATACAGGAGCGTCTTCTGAGTTTTGAAACCAATCTGCATAATTTTTATCTATAAATTTTCCAAACTGTAAATTCGCTTCATTTTTTTGAGATTCTAAAATCTCAAACATTGCGGGGTCATCAATAGCTTCTAATTCAATTTCCCAATAAATTAATTTTTGATAAAGCTCGGACCACTCTTCGTAGGTATTTACTATAGATAAATCCATAGCAATTTTACGAAACTCTTGCTGATAATTAGATGTTGTTTTTTCTGAAACTAATCGTGTATGGTCTAAATTCTTTTTTAAACTTAATAATATTTGATTTGGATTTACAGGTTTTATAAGATAATCGGCAATTTTACTGCCAATAGCTTCTTCCATTATATATTCTTCTTCACTTTTAGTGATCATCACTACAGGGAGGTTAGCGCGCTTTTCTTTTATTTCAGACAGTGTTTCAAGCCCTGTAAGCCCTGGCATATTTTCATCTAAAAAAACAATATCGAAGTTTTTAGTTTCAATAACATCGATAGCTTCTGTGCCGCTTTGGCATTTAGTAACATTGTAATTCTTTTTCTCTAGAAATAATATGTGAGGCGTTAATAAATCTATTTCATCATCGACCCAAAGAATGTTTATGTTATTCATATATTTATATTTGTAAAAATTTAATTGATGTAACGCTCGTATGCTTCTAAATAAAATAATATTGAGTAATACTATTAATAGCCATATTGCTTAATGAACTCTAAAAATAAACTCAAGATATTTAACGACCCAATTTACGGATTTATTACAATACCAAATTCGCTAATTTTTGATTTAATCGAACATCGTTATTTTCAACGCTTACGCAGAATTACTCAAATGGGGATGTCTTATTTAGTTTACCCTGGAGCGCATCACACACGATTTCATCACGCATTAGGGTGTATGCATTTAATGCAAAAAGCAATTAGAATACTTCGCTTTAAGGATGTTGTGATTTCTGAAGAAGAGGAAAATGCCTTGTTAATTGCAATTTTACTACATGATATTGGTCATGGCCCTTTTAGCCATGCTATGGAACACAGTATTGTAAATAATGTAACTCATGAAGAGATTTCGCTATTATTTATGGAACAGTTAAATATTGAATTTAACTCAAATTTAACCTTA
Source organism: Flavobacteriaceae bacterium (assembly GCA_003443635.1). Classification (NCBI taxonomy): domain Bacteria; kingdom Pseudomonadati; phylum Bacteroidota; class Flavobacteriia; order Flavobacteriales; family Flavobacteriaceae; species Flavobacteriaceae bacterium. The sequence continues at coordinate 1,936,134 of CP031964.1, forward strand.
GCAATTAAAATATTTAAAGGGGAATATCACAGGAAATTTATGTGCCAGCTTATTTCGGGTCAATTTGATATGGATAGAGCAGATTACCTGAAAAGAGATAGCTTTTATACAGGTGTTGCAGAAGGTAATATTAATAGCGAGCGTTTAATTACGATGCTTAATGTTGTGGATGATGAATTAGTTGTAGAGGCTAAAGGTATTTATTCTGTTGAGAAATTTTTAACAGCTAGACGATTAATGTATTGGCAAGTTTACTTGCATAAAACCAGTTTGGTTGCAGAACAGCTTTTAATTAGGGTTTTAAGACGTGCTAAAGAGTTAACCAAACAAGGTATTGAGTTAAGGGCGAGTAATGCTTTAATGTTTTTTCTAAAGCATACTATTGATAAAGATTCTTTTAATGTAGATGTGTTAAATACATTTGCACAATTAGATGATTATGATATTATATCTGCTATGAAAGAATGGCAATATCATGATGATTTTGTATTAAAAAATCTTTGCGATATGATTATAAATAGGGATCTCTTAAAAATAAAACTTAAGAATAAACCTATTAAAGAGGTTAGTGTAAAAGAACAAATAGCTTCGTTAATGGATAAATATAATATAACTTTCTCTGAAGCTAGTTATTTCGTTTTTAAAGGAGATATTACCAATCAGGCCTATGAAATAAAAAGTCAAAATATTAATATACTATACAAATCAGGTAAAATAGTAGATATTGTTAAAGCTACAGATCTTTTAAATTTAAAAGTTTTATCTAAACCTGTAACTAAATATTATATATGTTATCCAAAGGAGAAACTTTAATGCATTTTTTATACTTTTGCGGATAATGAAATTTAAGGCATCACAAATAGCAGAAATTTTAGAAGGCGACATCGTAGGTAATCCTAATGAAGAGGTTTCTAAACTTGCTAAAATAGAAGAGGGAACAAAAGGATCTTTAACTTTTTTAGCAAACCCTAAATACACACAATACATATATAATACAAAAGCATCTATAACTATTGTAAATAAAGATTTTATTCCAGAATCTTCAATAGACACAACATTGATAAAAGTAGATGACGCCTATAAATCTTTCTCTAGATTATTAGAGTATTATAATCAAATTAAGATGAATAAAACGGGGATAGAACAACCTTGTTTTATAGCTGATTCTGCTTCTTATGAAGATAATGTTTATATAGGAGCGTTTTCATATATAGGAGAAAATGTAAAAATAGGAACTAATGTAAAGATTTACCCAAATAGCTATATAGGAGATAATGTAGAAATTGGAGATAATGTAATTATATTTTCAGGAGCCAAAGTATATTCTGAGTGCATTGTAGGCAATAATTGTGTATTAAATTCTGGAGCTATTATTGGAGCCGATGGTTTTGGTTTTGCTCCTAACGAAAAAGGAGAGTATCATAAAGTGCCACAGATAGGTAATGTTATTTTGGAAGATTATGTTGATATTGGTGCAGCTACAACGATTGATAGAGCGACATTAGGGTCCACAATAATTAGAAGAGGGGTGAAACTTGACAATCAAATTCAGATTGCGCATAATGTGGAGATAGGTGAAAATACAGTTATTGCTGCTCAAACAGGAATTGCAGGTTCTACAAAAATAGGAGAGAATTGTCAGATAGGGGGTCAAGTTGGTATTGTAGGACATATTACTATTGGTAATAATGTGAGGATACAAGCACAATCTGGTATTGGACGTAATATTAAAGACGATGAAGTATTACAAGGTTCTCCAGCACTTACTTATGGAGATTATAATAAGTCATATGTTTACTTCAAAAATTTACCTAAAATAGTAAAGACAGTTAACGATTTGGAAAAAAAACTTAATAGTGATGATTAAAACCCAATTTAAGCAAACTACTATAGCAAAAGAAGTGTCGCTAACTGGCGTTGGTCTGCATACAGGAAAAGATGTTACATTAACATTTAAGCCTGCACCTGAAAATAGTGGATATTCATTTAAACGAATAGATTTAGAAGGGAATCCAATAATAGAGGCAGATGCTTCTTATGTGACAAATACACAAAGAGGTACATGTTTAGAGAAAAACGGAGTGAAAATACAAACTTGTGAACATGTATTAGCAGCCTTAGTTGGATTACAAGTAGACAATGCAATTTTAGAGTTGAATGCTTCTGAACCTCCAATAATGGATGGCTCGTCAAAATATTTTATTGAAGCAATTGAATCAGCTGGAATTGTTGAGCAAGAACAACAAAGAGAAGAATATATCGTAAAAGAGGTTATTTCGTATACTGATGATGAAACGGGAAGCGAAATTACTATTATTCCTTCAGAAGAGTACCAAGTAACAACTATGGTAGATTTTGGAACTAAAGTATTAGGAACTCAAAATGCTACCCTTCAACATTTATCAGATTTTAAAACAGAAATATCTGACTCTAGAACCTTTAGTTTTTTGCATGAAATAGAAATGCTTTTAGAGCATGGCTTAATAAAGGGAGGAGATTTAAATAATGCAATAGTTTATGTAGATAAAGAGTTATCCAGCGAGACAATGGAACGCCTGAAGGTAGCTTTTAAAAAGGACGATATAAAAATAAAGCCTAACGGGATTTTAGATAATTTAACATTACATCATCCTAATGAAGCTGCAAGGCACAAACTTTTAGATGTAATTGGAGATTTGGCATTAATAGGAACTCGAATAAGAGGAAAAGTTATTGCAAATAAACCTGGTCATTTTGTAAATACTCAGTTTGCAAAAAAAATGGCTAAGCTTATAAAAATAGAAAAACGAAATAATGTACCATCTATAGATTTGAATCAACCTCCGCTTATGGATGTAAATCAAATTATGGATATGTTGCCACATAGGCAACCTTTTTTATTTATCGATAAGATTTTTGAACTGAGCAAATCCCATGTTATTGGTGCGAAGAATGTGACGATGAATGAATCCTTTTTTGCAGGACACTTCCCTGGTGCACCTGTTATGCCTGGAGTTATAATTGTAGAAGCAATGGCGCAAACGGGAGGAATATTAGTGTTGAGTACAGTTCCAGATCCAGAAAATTACTTAACTTTTTTCATGAAAATAGATAAAGTTAAGTTTAAACAAAAAGTTGTTCCTGGAGATACATTAATCTTTAAATGTGATTTAATAACCCCTATAAGAAGAGGAATTTGCCATATGCAAGGTTATGCTTATGCAAATGGAAAATTATGCGCAGAAGCTGAACTAATGGCTCAAATAACTAAAGTTAAATAAATATGAATCAACCACTTGCATATGTTCATCCAGGAGCGAAGATTGCTAAAAATGTTGTTATTGAACCTTTTACAACAATCAATAATAATGTAACAATTGGAGAAGGTACCTGGATTGGATCTAATGTTACGATAATGGAGGGTGCACGGATAGGAAAGAATTGTAATATTTTCCCAGGATCTGTAATTTCTGCAATTCCCCAAGATTTAAAATATAATGATGAAGATACAACTGTAGAGATTGGAAATAATGTGACTATTAGAGAATGTGTTACTATAAATAGAGGGACTACAGATAAGATGAAAACAGTTATTGGTGATAATTGTTTAATAATGGCCTATTGTCATATTGCTCACGATTGTATAGTAGGAAATAATTGCATATTTTCTAATAATAGTACATTGGCAGGACACATTAATGTTGGAGATTATGTGGTTTTAGCAGGTATGACAGCAGTTCATCAATTTTGTTCTATAGGTAATCATGCATTTGTTACTGGGGGATCATTAGTTAGAAAAGACGTACCACCATTTGTAAAAGCAGCAAGAGAACCTTTATCATATGTAGGAATTAATTCAGTTGGATTAAGGCGTAGAGGGTTTACTTCAGAAAAAATTAGAGAAGTTCAGAATATATATAGATTACTTTATCAAAAAAATTATAATAACAGTCAGGCTTCAGAAATTATTGAAGCAGAAATGGAAGCTACTCCAGAACGAGACGAAATTTTACAATTTATTAAGAATTCTCATCGTGGTATAATGAAAGGTTATTTTAAATCAAACTAAAAAATACAAAATACTTATGGCAAATACTTCAGATATACGAAATGGATTATGTATAAAATATAATCATGATATTTATAAAATTATAGAGTTTTTACATGTAAAACCTGGTAAAGGCCCTGCTTTTGTAAGAACAAAAATGAAGAGTGTTACTTCAGGTAAAGTAATAGATAATACATTTTCTGCTGGCCACAAAATTGAAGATGTTAGAGTAGAAACTCATAAGTTTCAATATTTATATCCAGAAGGTGATCAATTTCATTTTATGAATGTTGAAGATTATAATCAAATTACACTTGAAAAAGCAACAATTGATAATCCTGGACTATTAAAAGAAGGAGAGGTTGTTACTGTAATTATAAACTCTGAAGATGGAATGCCATTATCTGTAGATATGCCTGCGAGTGTTATTCTTGAAGTTACAGCTACGGAGCCTGGAGTAAAAGGTAATACCGCAACCAATGCTACAAAGCCCGCAACAGTAGAAACAGGAGCAACAGTAATGGTACCATTATTTATTAATGAAGGGGATAAAATTAAAGTAGAAACTGAAAAAGGAACTTATAAAGAACGTATTAAAGAATAGTTAGCTCTATTTATTTTAGATGAAATTTACTCAAACACATACCTTAGAGCAAATTGCGACAATTATTAATTGTCAATTTATAGGCGATAAAAACTTTCCTGTAGAAGGAATGAACGAGATTCATGTTGTATCACCAGGAGATATTGTTTTTGTAGATCATCCAAAATATTATGACAAAGCATTAGAATCTGCTGCAACAATTATTTTAATTAACAAAGAAGTAGAATGCCCTGAAGGGAAAGCGTTATTAATTTCTGATGACCCATTTAGAGATTTTAATAAGCTTACTAATTACTTTAAACCGTTTCAATCTTCAAATCAGAACATTTCTGAAACAGCTAAAATAGGAGAAAATACAATTATTCAACCTAATAGTTTTGTAGGTAACAATGTTGTTATTGGTAAAAATTGTACTATTCACTCTAATGTGAGTATTTATGACGATTCAATTATAGGAGATAATGTAATCATCCACTCAGGAACTACTTTAGGGGCTTCTGCATTTTATTATAAAAATAGACCAGAAGGGTTCGATCAACTCATATCTGGAGGAAGAGTAGTTATTGAAGATAATGTAGATTTAGGAGCTCTTTGTACTATTGATAGAGGAGTTACTGGAGATACTACAATAAAGGAAGGAACAAAAATAGATAACCAAGTACACGTTGGACATGATACGGTAATAGGAAAAAAATGCCTTATTGCTTCTCAAGTCGGAATTGCAGGATGTACTATTATTGAAGACGAAGTCACCATTTGGGGGCAAGTAGGAATTACTAGCGGTGTTACAATAGGTAAAAAAGCAATTATATCTGCTAAAGCTGGGGTAAGTAAATCACTAGAAGGAAATAAGAGTTATTTTGGAATTCCTGCAGATGATTTTAGAAAAAAATATAAGGAAATCGCTGCAATACGACAAATACCAGAAGTGTTACAGTTGCTAAAGAAGGATAAAGATGAGTAAATCTCCAAAAAGTATTGTAAGATCTTTTTATAATCTAGATATTTCTACTGATGGAATAGAAAGTTACAAAAGCTTTTTGCATAAAGACTGTGAGTTAAATTGGAATAGCAGTAAAGGATATACTAAACTATTATTCGATGATATTATAGCGTTATTTAATGATATTGAGACTTCTTACGAATCGGTTAGATTTCAAATAAGTCATTTATTAGAAGATGGTGCTTTTGTAACCACACGATATACATTATATGTAACCCCAATAGAAGATACTGATAATGAAACAGCTTTAGCTCATTTTATTACAATATGGGAAGTTAAAGATGGTAAATTGTATAAAGGTTTTGAAATTAGCCAAACTGCAGATGAGAGTTTACATAGTCTTAATTCGTATTCTGAAATAAATATTTAAAAATAGTTTATAAATAAGTGACAATAAAGTAATTTTGCCGCGTCTTAAATTAATATAATTCAAAAACAAAAATGAGCGTTTTAGTAAATAAAGATTCAAAAATTATAGTTCAAGGATTTACAGGAAGTGAAGGAACTTTTCATGCAGGTCAAATGATTGAGTATGGAACGAATGTAGTTGGTGGTGTAACTCCAGGAAAAGGTGGTCAAACACATTTAGATAAACCTGTTTTTAATACGGTAGAAGATGCTGTAAAACAAGTAGATGCAGATACAACTATAATTTTTGTTCCACCAGCTTTTGCTGCAGATGCAATTATGGAGGCTGCAGATGCTGGTATTAAAGTGATTATAACAATTACTGAAGGTATTCCGGTAGCAGATATGATTAAAGCTTCAGATTATATAAAAAATAAAGATTGTCGTCTAGTAGGTCCAAATTGTCCAGGAGTAATTACTCCAGAAGAAGCTAAAGTTGGTATTATGCCAGGTTTTGTGTTTAAAAAAGGAAATGTAGGGATTGTTTCAAAATCGGGAACATTAACTTATGAAGCAGCAGACCAAGTTGTTAAACAAGGTTTAGGTATTACAACTGCAATTGGTATTGGTGGAGATCCAATAATTGGAACAACTACTAAAGAGGCTGTTGAAATGCTAATCAATGATTCGGAAACAGAATGTGTAGTGATGATAGGCGAGATAGGAGGACAATTAGAAGGAGATGCTGCACAATGGTATAAAACTAGTGGTAGCACTAAGCCTGTAGTAGGATTTATTGCAGGAGAAACAGCACCGGCTGGTCGTACAATGGGGCATGCAGGAGCTATTGTTGGTGGTAGTGATGATACTGCTCAGGCTAAAAAGCGTATTATGAGAGAATGTGGAATACATGTTGTAGATTCTCCAGCAGAAATAGGTAAGAAAGTAGCAGAAGTACTAGCTTAATAAAATAACTTAGCTGTTAAAAACCTCACAAGATTTTGTGAGGTTTTTTTATTTGATGCAACTTGTATTTGTTATATTTGGAGTACAATAAATTACAAGATAATTCATGTAAATGAGTATAACTAATTTTGAGTTTCAACAAAAAAATTATTGTACAAATAATATCTAACTAAAAACAACTATATAAAAATATTAAGTAAATGAAATTACTAGAAGGGAAAACGGCTATAATTACTGGAGCAAGTAGAGGAATAGGAAGAGGAATAGCTACAGTTTTTGCAGAACAAGGTGCTAACGTAGCTTTTACATATAGTTCTTCGGTAGATGCAGCAAATGTATTAGAAACAGAATTAAAAGCATTAGGTGTTAAAGCAAAAGGGTATCAAAGTAATGCGGCCAATTATGAAGAAGCTCAAGAGTTAGCTAAAAATGTATTGGGAGAATTTGGAAGTATAGATGTTTTAATTAATAATGCAGGGATTACAAAAGATAATTTACTGATGAGAATGGGAGAGGAAGATTTTGATAAAGTAATTGAGGTCAATTTAAAATCTGTGTTTAATATGACAAAAGCTGTACAGCGTACAATGTTAAAACAACGTCACGGTTCTATTATTAATATGAGTTCTGTTGTTGGTGTTAAGGGAAATGCAGGTCAAACTAATTATGCAGCTTCAAAAGCAGGAATTATAGGGTTTTCAAAATCTGTAGCTTTAGAGTTAGGCTCTAGAAATATTAGAAGTAATGTTATTGCTCCAGGTTTTATTGAAACAGAAATGACAGCAAAATTAGATGAAGAAACTGTAAAAATGTGGCGTAACGCTATTCCATTAAAACGTGGTGGTTCTCCAGAAGATATAGCTAATGTATGCGTATTTTTAGCAAGCGATATGTCAGCTTATGTTACTGGGCAAACCCTTAATGTAGATGGTGGGATGTTAACTTAAATAAATATTATGAGGATCTTTTTACAATGTATTATTATTTTAATATTTTTCTTTGGAAATGCTCAAGAGAAAGAGTGGAAATTAGTAAAAGATATTGAAAGAGGATACCGAATTAATTTCCCTGGAGAAGCAAAATATGCTAGCCAAAAAGTGCCTACAGATAAAGGAGATGTAACGATGGATTCTTATTCTTATCAACCAGAAAATTTAGAAGCAGATAATTTGGTTTATATGACTGCTTTCACAAAATATCCTACTTTCTTTTTTGAAAATGGTTTAGAGAGTGATGAAAATAAACAGAGAGTACTTGATAATGCTGTTAATGGAGCTGTTACTAATACAAAAGGGACATTGGCGTCATCCGATAAAATAAAGTTTAATGGTTATCCAGGAAGGAGATCTAAAATTAATATTTCTGGAGGATATGTTATTGAAATGAAAACAATTCTGGTAAATTTCACTCTTTATTTGGCACAAGTTATTTATAAAAAAGAAGACGAAGGTAATTTTAATGCTTCACGATTTTTCAATTCTTTCGAATTAATTAAAGTTAATGAATAATAAGTGTCTCTAATTATCAGTAATATTAGTCTACAGAAATAGGATGCAGCAAGGCACTTTACTATATATTATACTAGCAATTATTATTGCTTTTGGAATTGCATATTTTCAATATATGCATAAAGAGAAAAAAACAAAAGCTTATTTGTATACAGGATTACGATTTATAACAATCTTCTTTATTTTATTGTTAATTATAAATCCTAAACTTGAAAAAAACACATTCTTTAACGAGAAACCAAATTTAGTGATAGCTATAGATAACTCAGAATCTGTAAAACATTTAAAATTTGATTCTGTAGTAAGAGATAAAATTGAAGTTTTTAAAAACGATAAAGCATTAAATGAGAAATTTGATATTCAATATTACGCTTTTGGAAAAACCTTAAACAAAACAGATTCTATTTTATTTAATGACTCGCAAACAAACATCGCTACAGTATTTAATGATTTATCTCAAATTTATAGAGGAGAAGTAGCACCAACTGTTGTAATTACAGATGGTAATCAAACTTATGGTACAGATTACGAAATAACTTCCTTACGATATAATCAGCCTATATACCCTGTTATATTGGGGGATACAATTACTTATTCTGATTTGAAAATCCAACAACTGAACGTTAATAAGTATGCCTACTTAGATAATAAATTTCCAATTGAGATTATTACTGTTTATAATGGTAATGCAAATGTAAATTCACAATTACTAATTACTTCAAATGGTGTAACTGTATATCGAGAAAACTTAACCTTTTCTAAAACTCAAAACTCAAAAACGATTAATATAACATTACCAGCAAATACTGTTGGTGTGACTTCATATATTGCTCAAATTGTACCATTAGCTTCAGAAAAAAATAAAATTAATAACAGTAAGCCTTTTGCTGTAGAAGTAATAGATGAGCAAACAAATGTAGCTATAGTAAGTTCAATAATACATCCAGACTTAGGGGCTTTAAAAAAAGCTATAGAAAGTAATAAACAGCGTGGTGTTTCAATATTAAAACCCAATGAGTTTTTAGAGCAAAAAGATAATTTTCAATTAGTGATTTTGTATCAACCAAATAGCGCATTTAAAGCTGTTTTTGATGCTTTAGCACAATCAGGAGATAATAAATTTATAATTACTGGAAATCAAACTCAATGGTCTTTTTTAAATAACATTCAAGACAATTATACACAAGAAATTACACGGCAAGCAGAAGATTTTTTACCTACTCTTAATTCTAACTTTTCTACATTTATTGTTGACGGTTTAGATTTTGATTCTTACCCTCCATTAATATCAGAATTTGGCGAAATAACATTTAATACCCCTTTTGAAACGTTATTATATAAACGTGTAAATAATAGTGTTTTAGGAGAACCTTTATTATCAACTTTTGAAAGTTCAGGAAAACGCGAAGCTATATTGTTTGGTGAGAATATTTGGAAATGGAGAGTACAAAGTTATTTAAATGAACGATCGTTTCAACTGTTTGATAACTTTATAGGAAAATTGATTCAATATTTAGCCTCTAATAAAAAACGCAACAGATTGAACCTTAATTATGAATCGTTTTATAACGGAAATGGTAATATTAAAATAACAGCACAATTTTTCAATAAAAATTATGAGTTTGATACTAAGGCTAACTTATCTATTTTTTTGAAGGATATTAATTCAGGAAATGAACGAACAATCCCTTTTGTACTTAAACAAAACAACTATGAAGTTGATTTGAGCGGATTAACTCCATCTGAATACAATTTTACGGTAAAAGCAAATGGGTCAGAAGTTACGCAATCTGGACGTTTGCGAGTGTTAGATTACAATGTAGAACAACAATTTTTAAATGCTAATGTAACAAAGTTAGAAGCAATAGCTACTAATAGTGAAGGAGCAAGTTATTTTAGTAATAATACAAGTGAATTGTCTAATGATTTAATCAACGATTCACGTTTTGTAACTCTCCAAAAGAGTACTAAAAATGTCGTACCTTTAATAGATTTTAAATTCTTATTAGCACTTATTGCATTAAGCCTTGCAACTGAGTGGTTTTTAAGAAAATACAACGGACTTATTTAATAAACTATAATAAAGAAATAATGGAAAAATTACCAAAAATTGCATTACCACTCATTTTAATAGTGGTTGTATTAATTGTATTAGTGTCTAAATCTGCTATTACCATAGGTTCTGGTGAAGCAGGAGTATTATATAGAACTTTTGATAATGGTGTTGTTACAGATGAACCACCATTAGGAGAAGGATTTCATCTGGTTATGCCCTGGAATAAAGTACATATTTATGAAGTAAGGCAGCAAGAAGTTTTTGAAAAAATGGATGTATTATCTTCTAATGGATTAGATATTAAATTAGATGCCTCTGCTTGGTTTCAACCTAAATATGAGCATTTAGGAAAATTACATCAAGAGAAAAGTGAACAATATAAAGAACGTATTTTATTACCAGCTATTCGTTCTGCTGCTCGTAGTGTAGTAGGACGTTATACACCAGAACAATTATATTCTAGTAAACGAGATGTTATTCAAATTGAGATCTTTGAAGAGACTAAAAAAATTGTAGATGATCAATACATTCAATTAAATGAAATATTAATTAGAGATGTTACTTTGCCTGCAACTATTAAAGAAGCTATTGAGCGTAAATTGAAGCAAGAACAAGAATCTTTAGAATATGAGTTTAGATTAGTAACTGCGCAAAAAGAAGCTGAAAAACAACGAATTGAAGCACAGGGTAAAGCAGATGCAAACCGTATTTTAAGTGCATCATTAACAGATAAAATTCTTCAAGATAAGGGTATTGAGGCAACAATACAATTAGCAGAATCCCCTAATAGTAAAGTCGTTGTTGTAGGTTCAGGAGATAGCGGTTTACCACTTATACTCGGAAATAACTAATTAGTTTAATTTGTTAAAAAACCTTAAAAATTTGCAAACATTAAAGTAAAAGAGTGATATTTGCACAACAATAAAAAGAAATGAATTTAACTCAATTACATCATCACCATTTTCATACTAGCTGTCAAGCGAGCTGAGAATGTATTGAGTAAAATCAAAATATATTTAAAACCCGTTTGAATACAACTCAAACGGGTTTTTTAATACTAGAAATAAAATTATAAGACACTAAAATATAGAATATGCTAAAAATTGCAGTTCAAAAATCAGGACGTTTACACGACGATTCGATGAAAATATTAAAAGATATAGGTATTTCTATCGATAACGGTAAAGATCAATTAAAAGCTTCGGCAAGAAATTTTCCTTTAGAAGTATTTTATTTAAGAAATGGAGACATTCCACAGTATTTAAGAGATGGTGTTGTTGATGTGGCTATTCTTGGAGAGAATATTTTAGTAGAAAAAGGAGAAGATATAACAATTGTAGAACGATTGGGGTTTTCAAAATGTAAGGTCTCTTTAGCTATTCCTAAAGGAGAAATATATGAAGGAATCAAATATTTTGAAGGAAAACGAATAGCAACATCGTATCCTAATACTATCAATAAATATTTAAAAGAAAAAAATGTTTCTGCAAATCTTCATATTATTAATGGTTCTGTAGAGATTGCACCAAATATTGGTTTAGCAGATGGTATTTTTGATATTGTATCTAGTGGAAGTACACTTTTTAAAAATAACCTAAAAGAAGTAGAAGTGGTTGCTAAATCTGAAGCAGTATTAGTGGCATCCCCATTAATTTCTAGTGAGAACCAAGCAATATTGGATAAGATTCAATTCCGTTTTCAATCGGTTATAAAAGGAAGAGATTCTAAATATGTGTTATTAAATGCGCCTAATGATAAATTAGAAGATATTATTAATGTACTTCCAGGAATGAAAAGTCCAACAGTATTGCCATTAGCTAACGAAGGATGGAGTTCTGTACATTCTGTAATTCATAAAAATGAATTTTGGGAAATTATCGACGAACTAAAAGCTAAAGGAGCACAAGGAATATTGGTTTGTCCTATTGAAAAAATGGTACTTTAAAAATATGAATATTATAAACAATCCAAATAGAACTATTTGGCCAGAAATATTAAAAAGACCTACACAAACTGTAGATGATATTGAGACTACAGTAATGGAGGTTTTTAAAGATGTAAAAACTAGTGGAAATACTGCTATTAGTGATTATACCAAAAAATTTGATAGTGTCTCTTTAACAACGAATGTTGTTTCTGAAGAAGAAATTATTACTGCTGAGAATTATGTGTCAGCAGATATAAAAACAGCAATTAATATTGCTAAACGTAATATTGAAGCTTTTCATAAAGCTCAAAAAACTGAGCCTATTCTAGTGGAAACCTCTCCAGGAGTTAAATGCTGGCAACAAAAAAAAGCAATTGAAAAAGTAGGTTTATACATTCCAGGAGGTACAGCTCCATTGTTTTCAACTGTTTTAATGCTAGTTGTACCTGCTCAAATTGCAGGCTGTAAAGAGATCGTGTTATGTTCACCTCCAGATAGAGAAGGAAAAATTGCTAACGAAATTTTATATACAGCGAAACTCTGTGGAGTTACTACGATTATAAAAGTAGGAGGTATACAGGCTATAGCTGGTTTAACTTTTGGTACAGAAACGATTCCTCAAGTATATAAAATATTTGGACCTGGAAATCAATTTGTAACTGTCGCAAAACAATTAGCTACAAAATATGGTATAGCAATTGATATGCCAGCAGGACCCAGTGAATTATTAGTTGTTGCAGATGAATCTGCTAATCCAGCTTATGTCGCTTCAGATTTATTAAGTCAAGCAGAACACGGTGTAGATAGCCAAGTGATTTTAGTGTCTACATCTAAAGAATTAATTAGTTCTGTCTCTAAAGAAGTTGAATTACAAATTAAAAAGCTTCCACGTCAAGCAATAGCAGAAAAGGCTATAGCAAACTCTAAATTAATTTATGTGAAGTCGGATGAGTTAGCACTAGATCTGATTAATGAATATGCACCAGAACATTTTATTATTTGTGTTAATGAAGAAGATTTTTATATAAACGGAATTAATAACGCCGGATCCGTATTTGTAGGAAATTACACCCCTGAAAGTGCAGGAGATTATGCTTCTGGAACAAACCATACATTACCAACAAATGGATTTTCTAAAGCTTATTCAGGAGTTAATTTAGATAGTTTTATGAAGAGTATTACATTTCAAAAAATCACTAAAGAAGGTATACAAAATATAGGTAACACCATCGAGTTAATGGCTGAAGCAGAAGGTTTGCAAGCACATAAAAACGCGGTGACTTTAAGATTAAACGATTTAAAAAATAAAAATGCCAACTAATCAATTTAATATAGATAAGGTTATACGACCAGCTATTGAGTCGTTAAAACCTTATGCTTCAGCTAGAGATGAATTTAAAGATTTTGATCAAGAAATGGTATTTTTAGATGCGAATGAAAACCCATTTGAAAATGGTGTAAATCGTTACCCAGACCCTTATCAATCTAATGTAAAAACATTGCTGTCTAATCAAAAAGGTATTCCACCTAATCAAATTCTTTTAGGAAACGGAAGTGATGAAGTTTTAGATTTAATTTTTAGAGCATTTTGTGAACCTAATCAAGATAATGTCATCACATTACCTCCAACTTACGGAATGTATGAAGTGCTAGCAAATTTAAATGCTGTAGAACTTCAGAAAATAAATTTATCAGAAGATTTTCAACCCAGAATTCCTGAAATAATTGCAGCTGCTAATCAAAATAGTAAAGTATTGTTTTTGTGTTCTCCTAATAACCCTACAGCTAATAGCTTTAATAAAAATAATATTGAAAAACTTCTTAATGAATTTAATGGGCTTGTAGTGATTGACGAAGCATATATTGATTTTTCAGAAGGAGAAAGTTGGTTGAGTAGACTGGATGATTTCCCGAACTTAATTGTAACTCAAACACTTTCTAAAGCTTACGGAATGGCAGGGATTCGTTTAGGAATCTGTTACGCTTCTATGGAAATAATTTCAATTTTAAACAAAATAAAACCGCCATATAATATTAATGAACTATCTCAACAAATGGCTGTAAAACAATTATCTAACCTAAACCTAGTTAAACAACAAGTTAAAGATATTTTAATAGAGAGAACAAAACTTAGTAATACACTTAAATCTGTTAATTTTGTTGAGAAAATATATTCATCCGATGCTAATTTTTTATTAGTAAAAGTTGATGATGCAAACATGAGATATAAACAATTAGTTGATTTGGGTATTGTAGTAAGAAATAGAACTACGCAATATGGTTGTGAAAATTGTTTGCGATTTACAGTAGGAACTACTGAAGAAAATGAAAAACTAATTAATACACTAAAAGGACTATAAATGAAACGTGTACTGTTTATAGATAGAGATGGAACTATCATTAAAGAAACAATAGATGAACAGATTGACTCATTTGAGAAATTAACATTCTATCCAAAAGTATTTCAATATTTAAGTAAAATTGCTAAAGAGTTAGATTATGAGATTGTGATGATTACCAACCAAGATGGATTAGGAACAGAAGTGTTTCCAGAAGAGACCTTTTGGCCAGTACATAATTTTATTTTAGATACTTTTAAAGCTGAAGGTGTTGAGTTTAAAAAGCAATTTATTGATAGAACTTTTGCAAAAGATAATGCACCAACTAGAAAGCCAAATACAGGCCTATTAACACAGTATTTTAGTGAAGATTACGATTTAGCAAATTCGTTTGTTATTGGAGATAGATTAACAGATATAGAATTGGCTAAAAACCTTAATTCTAAAGGAATTTTTATTAATGATAACACTAATTTAGGAACAAATGAAATTACTGTAAAACGTAACGAACTTGATAATTATATCGCTTTAGAAAGTAACGATTGGAAAGCAATATATTCATTTTTAAAAGCAGAACAACGTACAGGAAAGCTAACTAGAAATACTAATGAAACTAAAATTGATATTGAACTTAACTTAGATGGCACTGGAAAAAGTGATATAGCTACTGGAATTGAGTTTTTTGATCATATGCTTGACCAATTAGCACGTCACGGTCAACTTGATTTAAAGCTTTATGTCGACGGTGATCTAGAAGTTGATGAACATCATACTATAGAAGATACTGCTATTGCCTTAGGTGAAATTTTTAATGAAGTTTTAGGAAGTAAATTAGGTATTGAGCGTTATGGGTTTTGCTTACCAATGGATGACTGTTTAGCTCAAATAGCGATAGATTTTGGAGGGCGTAACTGGTTGGTTTGGGAAACCGAATTTAAACGTGAAATGATTGGAAAAATGCCTACAGAAATGTTTATGCATTTCTTTAAATCGTTTACAGATGGAGCTAAGTGTAATTTAAATATAAAAGCTGAAGGTGTAAATGAACATCATAAAATAGAAGCCATTTTCAAAGCGTTTGCGAAAGCAATTAAAATGGCTGTAAAACGTGATGTTGAAAAAATGATTTTACCGTCAACTAAAGGAGTCTTATAACATTTTACATTCTGTATTAGATGCAGAATTCATGATAACACATAAATTTCTAAATGAAATTAATAATAATAGATTATGGTGCAGGGAATATAAAAAGTATTCAATTTGCGTTTAAAAGATTAGGTGTTGAAGCCATTTTATCCAATAACCCTGAAGAGATTAAATCTGCTGATAAAGTAATTTTTCCAGGAGTAGGAGAAGCGAATAGCGCGATGATTAAGCTAAAAGAAAGTAAATTAGATAAAATAATTCCAGAGCTTACACAACCAGTTTTGGGAATCTGTTTAGGAATGCAACTTTTATGCAAATCTAGTGAGGAAGGAAATACACAAGGTTTAGGTATATTTGATGTAGATATTAAACGATTTTCTAACGAAGTTAAAGTGCCTCAAATGGGATGGAACACTATCCAGAATTTAAAATCTGATTTGTTTAAAGGAGTTGATGAAGATGCATATATGTATTTAGTACATAGTTTTTATGCTGAAAATAGCCTTCAAACGATTGCAGAAACAAATTATAATGGATGTTATGCTACAGCATTACAAAATAAGAATTTTTATGGTGTACAATTCCACCCAGAAAAGAGTGGAGATGTAGGTAGTTTGATATTGAAAAACTTTTTAGAACTATAATGTAATGGAAAAACTAGATATTACTGATTTAACAAAAAATATTACAGACGATTGGAAAAATTTTCCTGTAAGCGAAATAAATGATCATGTTGTTAGAGTTAGTGTTTTGCAAAAGGATTTCCATTGGCATAAACACACTAAAAGTGATGAGTTTTTCTATATTGTAGAAGGTGAATTATTTGTTGATTTTAAAGATAAAACAGAACGTTTAACAAAAGGGCAAATGATTAAAGTTCCAAAAAATGTAATACATCGAACACGTTCTAATAAACGAACAACGATTTTATGTTTTGAAACTACGAATAATGATGTTAGTGGAGATATTTAAAATATGAATTCTGAATTACAAAATTTAAGTAGCTATTAATTAAACAAATTCTTGTTATTACAAGAAAAAAATATGAGAATAATACCAGCAATAGACATTATAGATGGAAAATGTGTACGTTTAACTAAAGGAGATTATGATACTAAAAAAATCTATAATGAAAACCCTCTTGAAGTTGCAAAACAGTTTGAAGCAAGTGGCATCGAATATTTACATTTAGTAGATTTAGATGGAGCAAAAGCAAAAGAGATTATTAATTATAAAATATTAGAGCAAATTGCTACTAAAACTAATTTAAAAGTAGATTTTGGTGGGGGATTAAAATCTGATGAAGATTTACATATTGCTTTTAATTCTGGAGCTAAGCAAATTACAGGCGGTAGTATTGCTGTAAAAAATCCAGAAATATTTGAGCATTGGATTTCTAAATATGGCTCGATGAAAATTATTTTAGGAGCAGATAGTTTAAATAATACCATTGCTATTAGTGGATGGCAAGAAAAAAGTGATAAAGAATTGATTCCATTTATAAAAGAATATCAAAAAAAAGGGATTCAATATGTTATCTGTACTGATATTTCAAAAGATGGTATGTTAGAAGGTCCAGCTGTAGATTTATATTCAAAAATATTAGATGATTGTACTAATAGTAGCGACAATCAATCCGTACGTTTAATTGCATCTGGAGGGATTACCTCTATTGATGATATTAAAGCACTAAAAGCTATTGGATGTGAAGGGGCTATTATTGGTAAGGCGATTTACGAAAACAAAATTAGTTTATTCGATTTAGAAAAGTTTTTATAAGATGCTTACAAAACGTATTATACCGTGTTTAGATATTAAGAATGGACGTACTGTAAAGGGTGTTAACTTTGTAGACCTTAGGGATGCTGGAGACCCAGTTGAATTAGCAAAACAATATGCTGAAGTAGGAGCAGATGAGCTTGTATTTTTAGATATTTCGGCAACTTTAGAAGGCCGTAAAACAACCTTAGAGATGGTACTTAAAGTAGCAGAACAAGTTAATATTCCTTTTACTGTAGGAGGCGGGATTTCGTCAATCGAAGATGTAGATGCACTTCTAAAATGTGGCGCAGATAAAGTGTCAGTAAACTCATCAGCAGTAAAACGCCCTGAATTAATTAATGAGTTATCTAATAAGTTTGGAAGTCAATGTATTACTGTAGCTATCGATGCTAAGCAGATTGATGATGATTGGAAAGTGCATTTAGCAGGAGGAAGTATTCCAACTGAGCTAAGTTTATTTGACTGGGCAAAAGAAGTAGAACAACGTGGCGCCGGAGAAATCTTATTTACTTCTATGGATAATGACGGCACAAAAGATGGCTTTGCAAATAAAGCTTTAGCAAGACTTTCTAATGAAGTTAATATCCCTATTATTGCCTCTGGAGGAGCAGGCAATGTGCAGCATTTTATAGATACGTTTAAATTGGGTAAATCAGATGCGGCTTTGGCTGCAAGTGTATTTCATTTTGGAGAAATAGGGATCCCAAAATTAAAAGAAGAATTGAAAGCGAATGATATCGCTATTAGAATATAATGTTATTACCAAAAATAACGATGAAGTAGAGTTTTACGATTAGATGTTGAAACTAGTATATTGTTTTTACACTTATTAAAGTATGATTCGCAATGATAATATAGATTATGAAAATAGATTTTGATAAAAATAACGATGGGCTTGTACCAGCAATCATCCAAGATGCAATTACAAAAAATGTATTAATGCTTGGATATATGAATATAGAAGCTTATGAAAAAACAATAACTACAAAGCAAGTCACATTTTTTAGTAGAACTAAAAAACGTTTGTGGACTAAAGGTGAAGAAAGCGGAAACTTCTTAAATTTAGTTGATGTAAAATTAGATTGCGATAATGATACCTTGTTAATTCAGGTAAATCCAATTGGTCCAACTTGTCATAAAGGTTCTGATACGTGTTGGGATGAAAACAATATTCAAGATTTTGGGTTTATTTCTAAATTAGAAAAAACTATTGAAAATCGTGTAAAAAATGCTGATAGTTCAACATCTTATGTAGCGTCTTTATTTGCTAAGGGAATTAATAAAGTAGCTCAAAAAGTAGGAGAGGAAGCAGTAGAAGTTGTTATTGAAGCTAAAGATGATAATGATGATTTGTTTTTAAACGAAAGTGCAGATTTATTATTTCATTACTTGATGCTATTACAAGCAAAAGGGTTTAAATTAAATGATATTGTAAATGTATTAAGAGAAAGAGAAAAATAAAAGCACTAAATTTTTTATTTAATGCTTTTATTTAAATCAATATTATTTTTAAGATATCAAATCTTTATTGGATGCCATACGAGAGAACCATACAAGAAATATAGAAAATACGACAACTACAATAGGCATTATAGGTTCACCAATTTTAATTACTAATAGTAAATACCCCATTTGTATAACTACAGCTATTGCAGAAATTAATAACATCGTTTTTGCGACATTCTTTCTTAATAAAAGAAAAAGAGAACCTAAAACACCAGCAAATACCGCAATAGCAAATACAGCAATATACCAACTAGGAAGATTATTCATGATTTCGAGCTCTTCGGCAGTGTAAGCCGCTTGGTAACTTTCTGTTTTATAGGTGAATATTAAATATTGAAATACTCCCATAGCATTCCAAATAAGAGAAATTACAGCTACAACCCAAAACCAGATTGCAGGCTTGTTTGATGAATTAGTCATTTTTTAATAGTTTAGTTTGGTTAATAAAGTAAGTTACAATTTAAGAAATTTTAATTTAATTAAGATTTAAGAATCGGATTGTAATAAAACCGATAAGTAATCATTTAAATATTTTGCAATACATAATTTAATAACTTACTTGCCCTGATGTTTAATGAAAAGAAATATTTTTACCTTATTAAAGTCCAATATTTAGGATATCGTTTTCATGGCTGGCAAAAACAGCCTAAACTTAAAACGGTACATTTGATGATAGATCGCACACTTAATTTTATATTAAGTGGAGCTACATTTAAAACTTTGGGTTCTGGACGTACAGACGCTATGGTATCTGCAGAAGAGGCAGCTTTTGAATTGTTTTTAAGCCAACCAATTGAAGATTTAGATGAGTTTTTAGCACTTTTTAATCATAACCTCCCACAAGATATAAGAGCTTTATCTATTAACAAAATAGAAGATGCTAATTTCAATATTATTCAAAGTTCTAAAACTAAAGAATATCTTTATTTATTTACGCATGGACAAAAGCAGCATCCATTTTGTGCGCCAATAATGACAACTATTTTAGATAAGTTAGATATAGAAATTATGAAACAAGGAGCCCAGCTATTTGAAGGGACTCATAATTTTAAAAGTTATTGTTATAAAGCAACAGATAATGGTATTTATGAAAGAACACTTATTAAATGTGAATTAGTTGAAAACACTATTTATAAAGCTAATTTTTTTCCGGAAACTTCTTATCTGTTAAGAGTAAAAGGAAAAGGATTTATGCGTAATCAAATTAGACTAATGATGGGAACTTTGTTAGATTTAGGTAGAGGAGAAATTACATTAGATTATATTAAAAACAGTTTAAAACTAGAAAGCCAAGAAGTGATGAGCTCTATAGCACCAGCATCAGGACTAATATTACATAAACTCGATTTTGAATAAGATTTTTCTTTTTGTAATTTCATCAAAAATTAACACCTATGAGTATTAAAGTTCCTAAAGCTGCATTAGATTTTTTTAAGCAACTAGAAATTAATAATAACAGAGAATGGTTTACAGAACATAAAGTTGAATTTAAAACTGTTGAAACTGAAGTTAAACAATGTTATGCAGCAATTAATAATGTTTTAAATACTCATGACGAGATTGAAAAATTTAAACTCTTTCGTATTTATAGAGATGTGAGGTTTTCTAAAGATAAAACGCCGTATAAAACACATTTTGGAGGAAGTTATGGTAGAAAAAAACCAGAATTAAGAGGAGGGTATTATTTGCATATTGCACCTAATGACAAATCTTTTATAGCTACTGGGTTTTGGGAACCAAGTAAAGAAGATTTATATAGAATTCGTAAGGAATTAGAAATGGACGATGAAGAACTTCGAGGTATAATCAATAAAAGCTCATTTAAAAATATTTGGGGGGATTTAGTAGGAGATGAATTAAAAACTGCTCCTCGTGATTTTAATAAAGAGCATAAAGCCATTGATTTAATAAAGAAGAAGCAATTTATCTTCACTAAGAAATATACAGATAAAGAAGTATTAGGCGATAATTTCTTAGATGAAGTGAATATAGCTTTTAAAGCCATTCGTCCATATTTTGATTACATGAGTGATGTATTAACTACCGATTTGAATGGCGAATCCTTATTGTAATAATAAGTTAAATTATTTGTAATATACCTTCAGGCTTTTCAAAAAGTTGAATACTACTTAAAAGCCTATCTTTTACCATATTCATCATTCGTTTATTCAATGCTGAAGAATTTAGAGTATATACTTTATACTCATCAACAGTAAATTGACCTATTACCATCCCTTTAACACTATTTCTAAACTTCATATCCTTATGAATAGCATTTTCGATATAATCAATACGCTTTTCTAAAGATAGATCATAAAATACACTTTTGTGCTTTGTGATGTAGTTTCGAAACACTTCAATAAATAAAGAATGCTGTAGTTTTAAAATAGGACGGAGCGTAACATTTTGAAATCGTTCATCATCACTCATCTGATTATTAACTGAAGCTGCTAAAATTTGAGGGCGAATACTTAACAAATCGTGAAGTCTTTTATCATTCATTTTGCTTAGATTTGTATCTAAAGTTATGAATTAACCTAATTGAAAATAATTTCAAAACCTATTGTTGTTAACTAGGTTATTAACATTTAATTCCCGCAAACAAAGGCGGGAATCTCAAAATATGAACTTAATTTAAAAGATACTCGCCTTCGTGAGTAATTAATATGAAATTTGGAAGCGTCACTAATCCAGAGCAAATTGATTTTACTTTACCTGTAGATCACCCAAAAACGAAAGTTACTTTAGAGCGATTTAAAGATGATAATATTCCAGAAATATATGTAGGCTGTGCTAAATGGAATAAAGCAGATCTTAAAGGATTTTATCCAAGAGGGACAAAAGATGAGTTAAGTTATTATTCGCGTCAATTTAATTGTATTGAACTCAATGCAACATTTTATAGGATTTTCCCAGCAGAACAATTTTCTACTTGGTACGATAAAACTCCTAATGGTTTTAAATTTTTCCCAAAACTCAATCAAGAAATCAGCCATTGGAAGCGTTTAAATGAGGTTAAGGATGTAGTTGAGCATTATGTGTATAATGCCTCTAATCTTAAAGAAAAACTAGGTGCTATCTTCTTGCAAATGCATACAAATTTTGAACCTAAAGATTTTAATAGAGTTGTTCAATTTATTGAAGCTTGGCCTAAAGACGTAGATTTAGCTGTTGAATTCAGGCATACAGATTGGTATAATGACATTGCTGTTGCTAAAGAATTATATCATTTACTAGAAACTAATGGTATCTCAAATGTAATTGTAGATACAGCTGGTCGTCGTGATTTGATGCATATGCGATTAACAAATGAAACTGCGTTTGTACGTTATGTAGGCGCTAATCACAAAACAGATTATACAAGATTAGACGATTGGATAATCAGATTAAAAGAATGGAAAGAACAAGGTATTAAAGAGATTGATTTTTTTATTCATCAAAATATTGAAAAAGAATCTCCATTATTGGCAGCGTATTTCACAGAAAAATTAAATAAAGAATTGGGGTATAATTTAACTATTCCAAATCAAAATTTACAACAAAAACTACTCTAATGTTGCTGTTAAAATAGAGTTAATTGACGCTTAATCTAGTTTGTCAAGATGAATAAATATTATTTTTATAGAATTATACTATACTAATAATTAAACCATTAAAATATATTAAGATGAAAAAATTAATTTTAGGTATCGTTATTTGCGGAATGGCATTTATTACCATTTCTGCGATAAGCAAAAAAGATACCCCTACAACAACAAATCCATTAACTGCAAATTTCACAGTTGGGAATCCTGGAATAGCTTCAATTAATGCACTTAGCTTTGGTCCGGATGGTATTCTTTTTATAGGTGATTCTAAAAATGCTGCAGTTTATGCATTGGATACTAAAGACAATGCTACAAAAAGCAATACAGATCGTATTGTTGTAAGAGAAATTGATAACAAAATTGCTGCATCATTAGGAACTACTTCAGACAAAATAAGAGTAACGGACATGGCTGTTAACCCTGTGTCAAAAACAGTATACTTTTCTGTAAATGTAGCAGATGGAACTCCAGTGGTTTTAAAGCTAAACGGAGAAAATCTAGAAAACGTTAACTTAAAAGATATTGGTTATTCAAAAATAAATTTAACAAATCCAATTTCTGAAGATAAGAAAGATAGAAGAGGGCGTTCGCAACGTGCTTCAGCAATTTCAGATTTAAAATATCATGATGGAAAAGTAATGGTAACTGGTTTGTCTAATGAAGAGTTTAGCTCTACATTCAGAAGTATGCCTTTTCCTTTTACAGATGCTCAAGATCACGCGTCTTTAGAAATATATCACGCAGCTCATGCACGCTTTGAAACCTATGCACCGATTAGAACTTTTAGTGTTGTAAATATTGAAAACAAAGACTATTTAATGGCTAGTTATACGTGTACTCCACTAGTATTATTCCCTATGGATGATTTAAAAGGAGGAACACACGTAAAGGGGAGAACAGTTGCTGAGTTAGGTGCTGGTAATGCACCTTTAGATATGATTACCTTTGAAAGAGATGGGAAACCACATTTTTTAATGTCAAACTCTAATCGTCCAGTAATGCGTATTGATTATGAGGATATCATCAGCTTTAAATCTGAATTAACAGAACCTGTAAAGGGCTATGATACTGAAGGAGTTTCATACACAAATTTACCAATGGTAAATGTTTTGCAATTAGATAATTTAGATGCAAATAACATTGTTTATTTACAACGTACAGCTGGAGGTGAGCTTATTTTAATTAGCCGCCCAACTAATAGAGTATAATGATATTAAATAATAATATAAAAACGACTAAAGTTTTCTTCTTAGTCGTTTTTTGCTTTTTATTAGGTTGTAAAAATGAACATGACACGCCTGTAGAAGTTATATATAATAAATCAGGCAAAGCCACTGCAATTACATTTTCTTCTAGTCTAGCAACAAAAAATGCAAAAGTATTTTTAAATAGTAATTTAGAAACACCTGTTTTGGGGTCTTATAGTGCAAATGGAAACAATTATACTTTTGAACCAATTATTGCTTTTTCATCTGGAAAAACCTATATATTGATTGAGAATGATAATCAAAAATCTAGCTTCACTATAAACAATAATAGCAATGTGATTGCTCCAGAACTTGTTGCAATTTATCCATCTACCAATACAGTTCCTGAAAACTTATTGAAGATGTATTTTCAGTTTTCGAAACCAATGCAAGAGGTTGATTCTGCTTTAGATTTTATTAAAATCACTAACAATACAACAGGGGAAGAAGTAGATGTTTTTTTAGAGCTAACTACAGAACTTTGGAATAAAGAACATACAAGGTTAACGCTATGGTTAGATCCAGGTAGAATTAAAACCGATTTAATTCCGAATAAAGAAAAGGGATTGCCCATTTTAAAGGGAAATGAATATACATTGACGATTGATTCCAATTGGAGTGATGCTGAAGGAAATACATTAGGTAAACCTTATCAAAAAACATTTAGTGTTATTGAACGAGATGCTAAAAAGCCACGCTTAGAAGATTGGGAGTTATTAGTAAATCTTGATGTGTTAACCGTTCATTTTAACGAGCCTTTAGATGGTGTATTGGCTTCAAAATCATTTCAAGTTAAAAATATTAATAATGAAATAGTAGCTGGAAATTTTGAATTGATCAATAAAGAACAAACACTTAAATTCCAACCAGAACATCCATTTGCTTTAGGTGAATATACACTCATTGTGGAATCAAAATTAGAAGATTTAGCTGGTAATAATATGAATCACCCGTTTGATAATGACTTAACTATTGCGGAAAATCAAAACCCTACAGAAACAAAATCTCTTCAATTCATTGTAGAATAAAGATAATTTTATTTAACGATAAAACTTTTACTATTAGGTTGCTCAAACAATTCTAGACCAAAATAAGGGATAGCAGCAATCAAATGATCAAAAATATCAGACATAATATATTCATAATTCTCCCATCGTTTATCGCTACTAAACGCATAGATCTCTAAAGGAATTCCTTGAGTTGTAGGAGCTAATTGCCTCGCCATGATCATCATTTCTTTGTTAATAGCAGAATGTGATTTTAAATAAGATTCAATATATTTTCTAAATACACCAATGTTGGTCAGGTTTCTACCGTTGAGTAATAAATCTTTATTTATATTATTTTCATTATTAAACTCATTAACATCTGTTTCTCTAATATTTAAATATGAAGTTATTAATTCAATTTTTTTAAGATTATCTATTTCATTTTTAGATAGATACTTTATACTATCTAACTTTATACTTAAAGCACGTTTTATACGTCGACCATCTGAGTTTACCATCCCTCTCCAATTTCTAAAAGAATCAGAAATTAATGCATAAGTAGGAATAGTTGTTATAGTTTTATCGAAATTTTGAACCTTAACAGTCGAGAGGTTAATTTCCGTTACATCTCCATCAGCATCGTATTTATCCATGGTAATCCAATCTCCAATACGAACCATATCGTTAATTGAAACTTGTATACTAGCCACAAAACCTAAAATAGTATCTCTAAATACTAAAATAATAATTGCAGATGCAGCTCCTAAACCAGTAAGAAAATCTCCAAATTCTATATTATATAAAATAGCAACCGAAGACATCATTCCTATTAACCACGCAAAAATCATAAACACCTGAATATAGCTATCTATAGGTTTATCTTTTAAACGAGGTAAAGTTTTAAAGTAATCTTTTAAAGCATTTAATAAGCTTCTAGCTATCCATAAGATTAATATAATACCAAATACTTGTAATGCTTTAGTTATAAATACTTCTACATCATTGTGGAAATCTGTAAGCACATAAGGCAATGCTTTTAATGTAATGATGAGAGGAATAATATGGGCTATATTTCTAGAAACTTTATTTGCTACTAAAATATCATCAAACTGAGATTTAGAACGCTTCGCATAACGTGTAAATGTAGTTAACAATAGTTTTCGAATTAAAAAATCAATTCCAAAAACTACAATCAATAAAGCAATAATTAGCGCAAAAAGATTCAAGTAAATCGCTACGTTCTCAGAAACATCAATAGAAATTAAATAATCGTATAAAAGGTGTTTTATTTTATTCATATTATGCTTTTTTCAAATAAGTTCTATCTATATAAAATGTTCCAAAAGGTATAATAGAGGCTACTAAAACAATTCCAAAAGTTTTACCAGTCCATTGCATTTCAGGTTTTATCAAAAATGCTAAAGCAATATATCCTATAAATAATATACCGTGTGGCATCCCTAATAATTTTACAAACTGCGGTTCATCCAACAAGTATTTTACAGGAGTTGCTATACCTAATAGTAAAATGTATGATAAGCCTTCTAAAAAGGCAACAATTCTGAATATTTTAAACAATGAAAACATAAGCTTTAATTAATGATTGCAAAAATACTATAGATAGATTAAAATTAAGAGGTTAACAAGAGTTATTTTGATTAAAAAAGTCCTTAAAGTTTTGTGAAAAGAGATAAAAACTAAGCTTCTTTAATTACTTTTAGCGGCTAATCACACCAAAATTATCCAATTATGAAAAAAACGTTGTTTTTGACATTAGCATTATTAATATGTCTAATGCCAATTTCTAATCAAGCGCAATCCAAACGAAAAAAGAAAAAACAAGCAGCTATAGCTGCTGCAAAACCTGCTCCCAAGAAAAAAGAGGGAAAAATAAAATCTTACGATAAAGTTATCACTAAAGATGCTATCTCTGATGATGGCTTATTTACAGTACATAAAGTAGGAGAGAAGTATTTTTTTGAAATACCTAAAGAACATTTAGGTAAAGATATGTTATTAGTAAGTCGTATCGCTAAATTACCAGCTAATTTAGGTGGAGGATTTTTTAATGCCGGCACAAAAACAGGTGAACGTTTAGTTGCTTGGGAACGAGTTCATGATAAAATTTTAATCAAAGAGCGTTCTTATAATTCTGTTGCAGATGAAGAATTACCAATAAGCATTTCGGTAAGATCTAATAACTACGAGCCTACATTATATGCTTTTGATATTGCTGCATTTAGTAAAGACTCTACCAACATAGTAGTAGATGTTACTAAATTTTACAATAGTGATGTTAAAGCTATAAGTGGTTTGGCTGGGCGTTTACGTACACAATATAGAGTTCGTAATTTAGATGGATCTCGAAGCTTTATCAATTCTATGAAGAGTTTTCCTCAGAATATAGAAGTGATTCAAGATATGACTTATAATGCTTCAGCACCACCATCGGCTAGAGCTGCAGAATCAATTAGTTTACAAATGAATCAATCGATGATTTTACTTCCTGAAGAACCTATGCAACCTCGTTTTGCAGATGATCGTGTTGGGTGGTTTACAATGAATCAGGTTGATTATGGTAGTGAAGAGCTAAAGGCAGATACTAAAACTTATATTCGTAGATGGCGAATGGAACCCAAAGATCCTGCAGCTTATGCAAGAGGAGAGTTGGTTGAACCTGTAAAACCAATCGTTTATTATTTAGACCCTGCAACACCTGAAAATTTACGTAAATACATTAAAGAAGGTGTTGAGCTATGGCAAGGACCATTTGAAAAAGCTGGATTTAAAAATGCAATTATTGCTAAGTATCCACCAAGTAAAGAAGAGGATCCTGATTTTAGCCCAGAAGATGTACGCTATTCGGTTATCCGTTATGTAGCAAGTACAACTAGAAATGCAACTGGACCAAGTGTATCAGACCCACGAAGTGGTGAAATTATTGAAAGTGATATTATTTGGTATCATAATCATTTACGTTCATATAGAAATCGTTATTTATTAGAAACAGGAGCTGCAAACCCATCAGCAAGAACTTTAAATACGCCTGCTGAAGAAATTGGAGAAATGATGAAAATGGTAATTGCCCACGAAGTTGGACACGCTTTAGGTTTACCTCATAATATGAGTGCTAGTAAAGCTTATGATGTTGAAAGTTATCGAGATGGAGCATTTACTCAAAAATGGGGAATAGCAGCTACAATAATGGATTATGCGCGTTATAATTATATTGCACAACCAGGAGATACAGGTGTTCGTTTTGTTCGTCAAATGGGGCCTTATGACGATTATGCTATTAATTGGGGGTATCGTCATATTCCAGGAGCTAACTCTCCAGAAGCTGAAAAAAGTAAATTAGATGCATGGATTCTTGAAAAAGCTGGTGATCCAAGATATGTTTTTGGAAGACAAGGCAGTCGTTTTGATCCTATTTCTCAAACCGAAGATATTGGAAATGATGCTTTAAAAGCTGGAGATTATGCTTTAAGTAATTTGAAATATGTTGCAGAACATTTACCAGAATGGACGAGTGATGTCACTAATAATTATGATGATTTAGAAGAATTATATGGCGAGTTATTAGGTTCTTGGAATCGCTATATTGGACACGTCGCTACTAATGTAGGTGGAGTTTATGAAAACTTAATTAACCCAAACCAGGAAGGTGTGCCTTATCAAGCGGTTCCCAAAGAACTACAGAAAGCATCCATACAATGGTTACATAAAAATGCTTTTGCTACACCAACATGGTTGGTAGATAAAAAATTGCTAACAAATATTGATTATGCTGGATATACAGAACGTTTAAGACGTTTACAAAATAGATTCTTAAATGGATTATTAAGTTTTGATCGTTTAGGGCGTTTAATTGACCACGAAACGATAGATACTAATAATTATACTGCCTTAGCAATGCTTCAAGATATTAGAAAAGGAATTTTTAGTGAAGCCAATACAACACGGAATGTGGAAGTATATCGTCGTAATTTACAACGTTCTTATATCGATCGTATGGGATTTTTAATGACAGGAGAATTAAACCCTCAAACACAGCGATTTGGTGGACAATTTTTTAGTGTATCTCAATCAGATATCCGTGCTTTAGTACGTGGTGAATTAAATACATTAAAACGAATTATAAATACCGCAGCAAACCGTAATGTAAATACAATTACTAGATATCATTATAGAGATTGTTTAGAGCGTATAAATGCTATTTTAGACCCTAAATAAGTCTAAATAAGTTAAAAGATTTAGCTATTATTAAAAAGCCTTTTTGTGTAAAAACAAAGAGGCTTTTTTCATTATAAAACGAGGAAAAAGCTGTAATTTTATAGAAATAGTAAAAGCTTAGGTTTTATTTTTTGTAATATTTTTTTATAAGGGATAAAATGCTTAAAAACTGTTGTTTATGGAAATGAATATCCCAGAAATTGAGTTGCCAAGAATTGTAATTATTGGATGTGGTTTTGCTGGCCTTAAACTTACCAAAACTTTAAATGATAAAGTTTTTCAAATTGTTTTATTAGATAAGAATAACTATCACACATTTCAGCCTCTTATGTATCAGGTAGCTAGCTCTGGATTAGAACCTGATTCAATAGTCTATCCAATTAGAAAAATCTTTAAAGGCAAAAAAAACTTCCATTTTAGGATGGCTTCGGTTAACAATATAAATGATGAACAGAAAGAAATTCATACAGATATTGGTGCATTAAGATATGATTATCTAGTTATTGCAACAGGGGCAACTTCTAATTTTTTTGGATTAAAAAATATAGAAAAACACGCTTTTACCATGAAAAGCCTAGTAGATTCTTTGGATTTAAGAAGTATTATTCTTCAAAATTTTGAGAAAGCTCTAAATACATCTGATCTTAAAGAAAGAGAAAGCTATATGAATTTTGTTATAGTAGGTGCTGGTGCTACTGGGGTAGAATTAGCTGGAGCTTTAGCAGAACTTAAAAAATATGTGCTCCCTAAAGATTACCCAGACTTAGATATAAGACTGATGCAGATTCACGTTATTGAAGCTGCAGATAGAGTTCTTGCAAATATGAGTGAAAAGGCATCAACAAAATCTATTAAATTCTTAAAAGATTTAGGAATTAATGTTTGGTTAAATACAATGGTTAAAGATTATGATGGAAGCATAGTTAGTACTAGTGTAAATAATATTACTACAAAGACTTTAATTTGGTCGGCTGGGGTAAAAGGAACCTCTATTCCCGGATTAGAAGCTAAACAAACTAAAAGTAGCCGAATTGTTGTAGATGATAAAAATAAAGTTTTAAACCATGATGCAATTTTTGCAATAGGGGATATTGCCTCTATTGAATCTGAGCAAAATGGTATTGGACATGCAATGCTAGCATCTGTTGCTGGACAACAAGGAAAGCATTTAGGAAAAAATTTTAATGCTTTAGCTAAAAATTTAGAAATGAAACCCTTTCAATATAAAGACAAAGGGACAATGGCTACTATTGGGAGGTTTAGAGCAGTGGTAGATCTTTCGTTTGCAAAATTTGGCGGTGTATTTGCTTGGTTTATCTGGATGTTTTTACATTTAATGCTTTTAATTGATTTTAGGAATAGGCTAATTATTTTTGCTAACTGGAGCTGGAGCTTTTTTAATTATGATAAAGGGATTAGATTGATAACTCGTAATGTAAAAAGAATTGATGATTAATGAAAAAGGGAAATTAATTACTATTTATTAAAACGCAATTTCCCTAACTCAATATTGATCGCTGTTTTTGCTAATATAGTGAACACAAAAGCTCCCATTGCCCAAATACCAATAGTAACTCCAACCTCTATAAGTGTAGGTGTATATTCGACAATTTTACCATAAGGACCAGGAATAAAGCCTGGTACAATAAGCCCGAAACCTTTCTCAATCCAGATAGCTACAAAAAGTAAGAAACAGCAGAAATATAAAACTTTAAGGTTGTTTCTTAATTTTCCGAAGGTTAGCATTATAGTAGCTATGATATTCATGGAAATTGCCGTCCATATCCAAGGAAGAAGTACTGTTTTACCTTCGAGTCCAAAGAATAGGTAATAAGCACTTTCACTGTGATGTGTAGGTGCATAAAACTCTTTGAATAATTCAGAAATAAGCATAATAATATTTATTTGCGCAGCTATAGTGACAATCAATGCAATTTTTTTGATGGTTTTATCTTCTATTTTAAATGATGTGAATGATCGAATAACTGCCAAAACTAAAATAATTAATGCAGGACCAGCTGCAAATGCTGATGCTAAAAATCGAGGACCTAATAATGCATTATTCCAAAAAGGGCGTGCTTGTAAGCCCTGATATAAAAATGCTGTTACTAAGTGGATTCCAACAGCCCACAATACTGAAAGAATTGCTCCAGGAACATATATTTTTGGATTGGGTGTTTTTCCTTGATAACGTCTAAAGAGAATATAGAAAGGAATACTAATATTTAAAAATAAATAACCATTTAAAACAATAACATCCCAAGTTAACATAGAGTTAGGGAAATTAAATATACCTATACCAGGAATCATATGCCAAAGCACAGATGGACCTCCCATATCTGCTACAACAAAAGCGAGACACATAATAAGTGCAGCCACAGCCAATCCTTCTCCAATAAGTACAGCTTGTTTAAAGTCTATATCTTTAAGAACATAAGTGGGCATTACAAGCATTACAGCAGCAGCAGCAACACCTACTAAAAATGTAAAATTCGAGATGTACAAGCCCCAGCTAACACGATCTGTCATACCGGTAACACTGAGTCCATGCTCTAACTGAATAGAATAACAATACATTCCTATTAACATCACAAATGTTAAGAATCCCATCCAGATATGATATTTGCCAGATCCTTTTGTAATGATATCTAAACTATCTATAATTAAACTTTTAAAAACTTTTAATCGTCTCATTGTTATATTAAATATGTAATTTTAATTGTAATGATATTGCAGGTTAATCCATAAAATACCAGAACTTTGGTTCAGTACCTAAATCTTCTTTAAGCCTAAATACTTTTTTGTTTTCTAATACCCAACGTATGGTACTATTTGGATCTAAAAGGTTTCCAAATATTCTAGCCCCGGTAGGACATGCTTCAACACAGGCAGGGTTTTTGCCTTTTCTGGAGCGTTGTACACAAAAGGTGCATTTTTCCATAACTCCTTTTTTACGCATTCTATTCCCTAAATAATGTTGATTTTTGTTGATTTCTGCTTCAGGAACTTCGGGCTTACTCCAATTAAATCGCCTTCCATCATAAGGGCATGCAGCCATACAATAGCGACACCCTACACACCAATCGTAATCAATTACTACAAGACCGTCATCTTCTCTCCAAGTGGCCTGCACAGGGCAAACTTCAACACAAGGTGGATTGTCGCAATGAAAGCATTGTGTACCCATATAAAAATGACCTTTTGCTGGTACTTCATGATAGTAATTATCGTCCGCTTCATTAAACTTAAAACCTTTGCCATCTTTCATTTCATGAATTCTGATATATTGCATTTGAGAATTTCTATCTTGATTATTCTCTTCCACACAAGCACTCACACAATCCATATAACCTTGGCACTTAGAAATATTAAAGGCATACCCAAAAAGCACATCTTCTTTAGAGTTTTCAGCAGTCATACTAATATTTTTTCCTGTTCGCAATTCATAAGATCTCATTAACCGCTCTACAGTGGCTTTTCTTTCTTCATCTGTCATTACTTTATAATTACCTTTAAATTGCTCTTCCCAGTCAATTTGTGCTTTCTCTTTGGTGTCATCATCTGTAACAACACTACAAGCAGTGCTAGCAGCGCCTGCGCCAATAAGTAAGCTTGCAGTTAATTTTCTAAAAGCTGTCCTTCTATCCATTTTAACATCAAACACTTGATCAAAACCATCTTTATGACGTTCTTCTCCAATAGAAACATCGATGGTTGCTTCAAGAAAAGCATCATCACTCATTCCATTTTCATGACTATTACAACAACCTCCAGAGGTATTTCCGCATCCACAAGCTTTAGAAGTTTCCTTTTTTTTATGAAACCCTAAATCGAGAGTATACCATTTTTTACTTTCACCCATACCTTATATTTTAGTGTTCTATTTGTTCTTCTCGTTCTTTAACTTTTTCTGTATTATATCTTTTTGGCCATCGTGTTTCAAATCCTGGTTTATGAGGATTATGGCAATTAACACAGGTAAATGATGCTCTTGGAGGCGCCCATCCTGCAACTTTTTTACCATGAGCACCACCTTTCCAATCTTCAAATTGTGAAGAATGACATTGTGCACATAGTTTATAACTTGCATTAAAATCTATAGCATTACCTGTAATTGTATTGAGATTGTTCATATCATTTCCGTTATGACACGTAATACAATTCATTGTAGTATTGCTAGCATGATTGAGCTTTATATCCCAATGTGCTTTTTTTCCATTTAAGCCTTTCATTTGCTTTAAAGGTTTGTTGTGACACTCAATACAAGCAAATGATTTTAATTGCCCTTTTCGTTCTGGAATTAAAAACGTGTGGTCTCCTTCAGTAATCTTAATAAGATCTGTGCCTTCAAGCAATGCTTCAGAACTTATTGATGTACCATGATAGTTTTCGCTTTCAGCTTCTATTTTATCTATGATACCATGATATTCATTTTCTTTATGTTTGCAAGAGGTTAGAAGTACTAGTAATACTGCTAATACATATATGTTATTTTTTTTATTCATTAGTAAATTGCCTTATAAATGTATCGGTATGTATACTCATTGATTGGTGTTCTACTTTTTTTGGTAAATGGCATTGTCTACAATTAATGCGCTCTGGATGCAATACTCTAATTTCTTTTGGAGCACTGGGCCCAGCATGACAAGACAAACAATTTTCCCTCATTTGCAATTGGTGAGGAATCATAGGAGGGCTTCCAGCTAAAGCATTATTGGCACCTTTACCTACACTTGGTGGTTTCATTTTTATAAAAGCGGTTTCTCGAAATTGAGCGTTTGTCTTTTTTGTAACATGACATTGTCGACAATTAATCATTTCTGGATGCGGTGTTACGGGAGCATAGGCGTTAAATTTTTGTACAAATCCACCATTTTGATGACATTGTAAACAAGTATTACCTCCCATACTTCGTTCTTTTACAATAGGGTGTGGTATGCTGGGAGGAGCGCCCAGATATGCCCTGTTTTCATAATAATTATCGATAGAACGTTGATGATTTTCGTCGATAGGCATATTTGAATAATCCAATGCGAAATTAGATCGCCTGAAAACACCACTTTCGGAAGGTATAGAAGGTATAGACGACTCTTTAACTATTGGGATATAAGCTTCTTCTAAACCTTTTTGATAGCTAAAATTCCAAATGATGATAAAAGCTATAAAAATGACAACAAAAAATGATATGATTCCTAATCTTTTTCGCATAATCTAAGCTTTTTCAACTCTTACAGAGCATTTTTTATAATCAGGTTCTTTAGAAATCGGACAAAAAGAATCGAGGGTAATGTCGTTAATGAGCATACTCTCATCAAAAAAGGGTACAAATACTTGTTTTCTGGCCGGTACACCACGCTGATTAACAGATGCTGGTAATATAATGTCGCCACGCCTTGTTGTCAATTTTACTCGATCTCCGGTTCTTATTTGCATCTCTTTAGCATCTTCTGGATGCAACTCTACATAGGCTGCAGGCATTGCTTGATGTAATACTGGTATTCGTCGTGTCATAGAGCCTGTATGCCAATGTTCTACAACGCGACCTGTACATAACCAAAATGGAAATTCTCCATCTGGCTCTTCTGCAGCTGGTTCATAGGGGCGTTGCCATATTACAGCTTTACCATCAGGTTTTCCATAAAAATGAAAATCCTCTCCATTAGAACAAGCTGGGTCGTATTTAGAATTAAATCGCCATTTTGTTGACTTTCCATCCACATAAGGCCATAATGCTCCAGATTGTGATTTTAAAACCTCTAAAGGCGCCATGTTATGTTTTTTACCCACGTGATGCTTACGATATTCATTATAAATTTCTTCAATATGAGTATCATCTTTATAATAAAATTGTTTTTCAAAACCCATACGTTTTGCCACTTCTATAAGCTGTTTGGTATCACTCATTGCTTCTCCAGGTGGCTCCACCATTTGTTCGAAATATTGTGTGCGGCGCTCAGAATTACCATACATACCTTCACGCTCTATCCACATGGCACTTGGCAGAATAACATCTGCTATATCTGTAGTAGGAGTAGGGTATATGTCTGAAACAACTATAAAGCGTCCTTCTTTTTTTGCACCATCGCGATAACGCTTCAATTTTGGCATCGTTACCATTGGGTTAGTTACTTGAATCCACATAAAACGAATATCTCCACGATCGAGTGCTCTAAACATTTCTACAGTATGATATGTGGGTTTAGAAGGGATATTATCAACAGGAACATCCCATATTTTCGCCGCAAATTCACGATGTTCTTTATTGGTTACTAAACCATGAGGAAGTTTATGTGTTAAAGTACCCACTTCTCGTACTGTACCACATGCACTTGGTTGCCCAGTTAATGAAAAAGGACTATTACCAGGTTGCGATATTTTTCCAGTTAGAAGATGAATATTGTAAACAATATTGTTCATCCAGGTGCCTCTAGAGTGTTGATTCATCCCCATACACCATAAAGACATCACTTTTTTATTAGGGTCTCCATAGTAAGATGCTAAGTGTTTTATGTCTTTGGCAGATACGCCTGTGAGTTTTTCTACTTTCTCAGGACTATAATCTTCGAGGAAT
The DNA here is from genome assembly GCA_003443635.1 of Flavobacteriaceae bacterium. Taxonomy (NCBI): domain Bacteria; kingdom Pseudomonadati; phylum Bacteroidota; class Flavobacteriia; order Flavobacteriales; family Flavobacteriaceae; species Flavobacteriaceae bacterium. The sequence continues at coordinate 1,971,973 of CP031964.1, forward strand.
TTCTTGTAATCTTCAAAAGTGATGGCTTCTGGTTGATCTTTAAAACTATAATTATCTTCAAGGCCATAGCCCATTTGTGTAAGTCCTTTACTAAAGTTACAGTGTTTCTCAATAAAAGAATTATTTACCCAATTATTTTTAATAATCTCATAACAAATAGCATTACCAATAGCTAAATCTGTTTGTGGAGTAAATATGATAGATTTATCTGCCGCCATACTTGTACGAGTAGTGCGAGTAGCTAAATCAATAATTTTCACACCTCTTTTAAGGCGCTGATCTAAGAGCCTTGAAAATAGTACAGGGTGCATTTCGGCCATATTATTTCCCCAGAGTACAAATACATCTGCATAATCTATATCTTCATAACAACCCATAGGTTCATCAAGGCCAAAAGATGTTAAGAAACCTGTTACGGCGGTAGCCATACATAAGCGTGCATTAGCTTCTACATTATTGGTACCTATACATCCTTTAAATAGTTTAGATGCCACATAACCATCTGGGATGGTCCATTGCCCAGAACCATATATAGATACTGAGTCTTTTCCGTAACCTTTTATCGTTTCTTTCATTTTAGAGGCAATTAGATCTAAAGCTTCTGGCATTGAGGTTTCTATATATTCCCCATTCTTTTTAACTAATGGTTTTGTTAAGCGGTCCTTACCATATAATGCCATGATAGAATGGTATCCTTTTACGCAACATAACCCTTTATTAACGGATGAGTTTGGATCTCCTTTTACAGCTACAGCTTTACCTTTTTCTGTTCCTATTAATACACCACAACCTACACCACAAAATCGACAAGGTGCTTTTTTCCAATCTAGGTTTGCATTTTTAGGGATACCTTTTTCTTGCTCACTAGCAAATAAGATTCCGGGAAACATTGTAGCAGCAGCTGTCATTGCAGACATCATGGCCATTTTTTTTATAAAGCTTCTTCTGTTGGATAATGAATTGTACATGGGCTTGCTAATTTTGTGAAGGGGTATTAAATCCTGAAACCATAGCTAATAGTTTTAAGCTTTCAATTTTTTCTAATTTTTCTTTAAGAATTTCTTCAGATACTTTGTTTAAAGTATCTGTTATTAAGATCAAAACATCTTTGTTTTTTGAAGGAATCACTTCACACTCTTCTAATGCTGATAAAGCAAGTATTAAATGCTCTTTTTGACCATCGCAAGGGTGTGCTAAATAGCTTTTTATAGGCATGGTTTTGTGTTAATTTTCTCTTAAACAAGGTACAAAAAAAAGAAGTAGACAGAACATGATTTTTATCATAAAATAAAGATTATCAGGGCGGTATCTTTGTGAAGAGATAGCGCTATATCATAAAATATCTTTAGATCAAGAAGTTAAATAATTGAAAAAAATGCATATGAATATGAACTATACTATAAAAAGTAGGATTTGGATAGAAATTAATGATAAAATCTTCCTTGGAGAGGGGAGAGTTCAACTTTTAAAAGCGATAGAAACGACAGGTTCTTTATCAAAAGCTGCACAAAACTTAAAGATGTCCTATCAAAAAGCGTGGAATTTAATCGACTCTATAAATAGAGTAACTGAAAAACCTGTTGTGATAAAAAACATTGGAGGTAAAAATGGAGGAGGAGCAGAGTTAACACTCTATGGACAAGCCTTGATTAAAGCGTTTGAAAAGATTAATAAGAGTTGTTGGAAATATTTAGATAAGCAAATAAGCAAAATATCAGATTTATAATGTTTAATCAGAAAAGCATTTTATTTATTTAAGTAAGTGTATTAATTAAAATAGAAACAGGAATTTAAGTTCCTGTTTCTATTTATATATTATTTTAAATCTTAAACCTGTTAAAAGCCTCTTTTTCTAATGTTTCTCTATGACCTAGATGAGAAATAGCTGTAATGGAGGTCTATTACTTTTATATTCATTATGTATGATGCTTATTTAGTTACAAATAATGTAGGTTTTATGGTAAGCATCACCCATGCCCAGTTGTTGGTATTCCCATCAAAGTTATTCCGTAATATTTCAAGTCCGTTTACTTCAAAAAGATGAGAATACCCGGCTTTTAATACTACATCTTTATAAATCTTTCTAGTGTAAACTATATCGATTTCAGTACCTAATTGTTTAGAATTATCACCAGGGATATTACCATCAGCAGAAAAATTATGAAAAGCAATTGTTCCATTAGAAACCTTATCTAACTTCACGTTAATTTTAGCATTGAGATCTAATAAACCTACATTATTAATATGGTTACCAACAAAAAAATAATCCATGAGACCGTTAAACTTATGGTTAGTACCAAAAAAAGGATTAAAAGCGTCATTATTTCCGTTAGAAGGAGTAGCATCATCATTACCACTAATTAACTCTATTCCTAAACCAGCATTCCATGTTTTAGACAAGGCATAATTTGCATCTAAAGATAGGAGGTAAGCACTTAAATCATTATTGTTTAGATCATTTCCAAACTGATAATATAAATTGGATTGTAACTTGAGTTTAGATTTATTATAAACCAAATGAGTTCCTACAGTTTGACTATATCTGGTATCTGTATTACTATTGTCTGCAGGATCAATAAATTGCAATCCATTGTTTAAAAATAGGAAACTAACATTAAAATTAGACCAATCCTTATGTAACCATAAATATTGGATTGCTTTATAGTTGTTAGAAACAGTTAATACAGTTCCTGTTAAACTCTCATTATCTTGATTAAACCCAAAACCGAGTTCAAATCTTAGTTTATCCTTTTTAAATTTTAAAAGTGCTAAATCATGACTTCTTGCTTGTTGAGCCCAATCTACATTTCCGAAAATACGGCTATCATCATATATTACTTCTTGTCGACCCAGTTTTATAGAAAAATTTGAATCGAGGAGGAGCTCAGCCCAAGCTTGATGTAATGAAAAACCGTTATTATCTCTTCTGTTAAGTTGTGGAACATCACCCCAAACTCGAATATCTTGAACGCTTAAAAAAAGTTTTAATTTCTCTAGTTTATAGGCAGTATTAATTCTTGTTCTTTGTGAAACAAAGGCTGCAGGATCTTCACCATCTGCAAATAAGTTTGAAAAACCGTGTCTGTACTCAAAACGAGGGCGTAATTCTGTATCAATTTTTAATTGTTGTGCATTTATATTTAAAAAAAATAAAATAAAACACACGAGAAGAAATGGTTGATTTAATTTCATATTTTTTGGTTAATTGTTTGTTCTACAAAATTAAATATAGAGAGTATACATTTATATGATTTTTATCATACTTGTAAAGTTTGTTGGGAGTGTAGTATAGTTTATAAAATTCTATTTTACATAATATAAATTATAGTACATTTTATAATATTGCTTCATCCACTGGATAAACCAATATTATAAGAATGATGGCGTGCTGGGGATTAACGTGCATATTCTATGTAGCTATAATGATACTATGTAAAATAGAGCTTCACGTTAACTTTAATATTCTGTACAAATGAGCAAGATTTTATTTTTTAAGCGATTCTCAGCGATTAGCTTTTTGTATAATTAAAATGTAACTATAATTTGACGTTATGTAAAATATCCGCTGCCAACGCTTATTGTTTTTACAAATCAAATTGCTTAATGCAATTTATTTTAAACACAATTTCCAACCGCTTGCCAGCTACAAAGTAAAAGTTAATCTTCTTAAGTCACCACTTTAATATTAAGAATATTGAAGTTCATTAACAGAATTAATAGCACTAATAAAAACCCAAAAAGTATTAGAAACTTTTTTGGATTTATATTTACCTCATATCTATAATTTTTAGGCTCTACTTTTAAAGAAAGTTTATATCCTCTCCCACGTATTGTTTCTATATTAATTGAGTCCTGATAATTTTCTGAAAGTAATTTTCTTAAATCTGATACTGCCCTAGTTAATGATTCTTCGTTTACAATAGTATCTGCCCAAATGTTATCAACTAAATAATTTCGTGAAACATTAGTATTGACATTATAACTTAAAAAATAAAGAAGCTTCGAAAGTCGAGGCTCAATTAAAAGCGCTTTCCCTTTTGGGCTTTTGGTAATCCCATAGGTCGAAGAAAACTTCCATTTTCCAACTTTTGCAATACCCTCCATTTTAGTATCTGCTTCAATTTTCATATTAATTGGATGTTTAATTCACATTTTTTTTAATTCTATCTAATAAATTTAAACACTTATAACGAATAAATACTTGTTCATTAACACACGTTAACACTGATTAACATAAGCATAATTAATATTAATATTAGCAAATACAATAAAAATGAATATAGAAACAAAAATCACGACATTACTAATTTGCCTAACATGCTTTTTAAGCTCATGTCAAACTAGAAAACAAAAACAGATTAATACTACTGTACAAGAACAAACCAATGAACAAATAAGAAAGCAAAGTACACAAAGCATAGTTATTCCAATGGATTTAAGTTCCCGTCGTCCTGTTGTAGAATTAATGATTAATGGTAAAGGGCCATACAAATTTATTTTTGATACTGGATCTATGACACATGTTATTGATGAAAAATTAGTTCGAGAAATGGAATTAGAAATCGTTGGAGAAGATCCATTAATAACACCTGGATCTAGTAGCAAATTGGTGTCTAAAAGATACCTCGTTCCTAAAGTTGGGTTCTCTCAAACAAATTTATTAAAGGATTTGGAAATGAATGCCATAAACTTAAGGTCAATGTTACCATATGATGGTATTTTAAGTGGTATGTTCTTTGAAGACTATTTATTAACTATGGATTATCCAGATTCTAAATTAGAAGTTGCATTGGGAACATTAAATCAAAATGACAATGATGTCGTATCTTTTTTACAAAAACCAAGAGTACTTAACTTAAATATTGATATCGCTGGTAATACTATAGAAGCACATTTAGATACTGGAAATCCAGCTTTTATTACACTTCCTTATGAGTTGAAAGATAAATTAAAGTTTAAAAAACAACCTGAAAAAGGCAATGGAATTAGAACACCAGCAGCAACTTTTAAAACGTGGAATGCCCAAATAGATGGTGATATAAAAGTGGGAGGTGTTATATACAAAGATGCAAAAATTATTCTTGCTGAAGGGCCAAAAACAGCAAACCTAGGTTTTGGAGTACTCAAAAATTTACGAACTACTATAGATAGAAAAAGTAATTTAATAAAGTTTGAAAAACAGGAGACATCCAATATAACTAACGAAAAACAAACACCTATTCAATCACCTACTTATGCTGGAATTTATGAAGGTGATAGAAAAATATCAAAAAACGATAATGGAGACTGGGTTTATAGAAATGCAGCAGCTCCAATTGATTTAAAACTTGTAGAAATAGAAAAAGATCTTTATGAAATGAAAATACCAGAAGGTGTAAGAGCTCCAATAGAAATTCCTAAAATTCAATTTATAAGGAACGATAAAAACCTAATAACTAGCTTAGCTTTTATTTATAAAGATGGAAGAAAAGATGGGCCTCATAAAAAAATCTCAAATTAAATTTTTTAATTAACTTCATAATTATGAAAAAAATGTTTTTATAAGTGTAAGATTTAGTTTTGACCTTGATGTAAAAATTAAGAATAGTACACTAGTTTTTGATAACAGAAAGAATACTCAAAATCCATTTAAAAGCTAAATAATTAAAATAAATTGATATGATATTTAAAACGTTTACACTTCGTAGAGCTTCAGTTCTGATTTTTTTAACATTATTTATAGTATGTAGAGGCTTTGCTCAAAATCAAAATGATGGCGCCAACATTAATCTTTTAGATGATGTCATTTCGCAATATCATTCAAGTGTAATTGGTATCTCAAAAACTGATCTTATTAAAGGCCAAGAAGCTATGAAGACTTATCTACTTAATCTTTATGGCAATCGAAACAAATTATTAAATTATAAAAGCCATTTTACAATACCAGTTTATGAATTGCTAGAATATGAAATTGGTTTATCTCAAACAGAAAATGATAATCAGTTTGCACATTTGATAATTTGGTCAAAAGAGAATGGATCTAAACAAAGAATAGCTGAAGTAATCTTTGAAAAATCTATAGAAAAAGGTGATGATATTCCGAATGAACTCGCTAAAGCTCGTGAAAAATGGATGAAGTTATGCAACTCTAATAAATCAGGAAAATTGGTAAAGGAACTTTATACGGAAAATGCTATATATTTTAATAGAGGAAGAATTCTAAGAGGCCATACCCAACTAGCAAACGAATATAGTTATATGGACAGTCCTACTTACAAATTACAGCTAAAACCAGAACATATAGAAATGGTGTCAGAAGATATTATATTTGAAATAGGAATGTGTAGTGGATCTTACCCTTTGCCTTATGTCTTGGTTTGGAATAAACAGCCAGATGGAGTTTGGAAGATATATTTTGATTCGAATTATTGATTCTAATAGAATAATCACATTCCACACACATTACGCTTCCCTCCTACGTCGTCGCATAATAAGCGTTCTATTAACTTCAGTAAAGTGTTAATGAAGTCATTAAACTATATAATCGAAATTCTAAAAAGCAATAAAAAAGCTCGAGTATTATACTCGAGCCTTTTTATTGTTATGATGTCTTTGTTAACTTACTTAAAACTGATTGTGCATTTTTATTATTAGGGTTCAACTCTAATGATCTTTTGTATGCTAGCACCCCTTCTTTTCTATATTTTTCTCCAAACTTAAGGAAACACTCACCTAAACTATCAAAGGCATTAGAGCTTTTTGGATAAGAAATGGTTAGATATTTGAAAATCTGTAAGGCTTCTTCTTTTTTATTTTGTTTTAAGAGCTCATAACCAAAGTTTGTAATACTATTTTCATAAAAATCATCAATTAAGTATTTTGATTTAGGATTCTTTAAAGAGCAATTATTTCATCAACACTTTTTCCTTCAGAATATAGTGTTTCCATCGTTTTAGGCAACTGCATTCCATAAAGAATATTTCTAACCTCTTGTTTTGGCATGGTTCTGTTGTAATGGTTTTGTAATATAATTACGGTTTTATCAGTATCTAAATTTCTTTCAATATAAGTTACATAACCAGGCCAACCACCACTATGTCTTGCAATTTTACCAAATGGAACTGTCTCTAATACACGCCAGCCAAAAGCATGCTTTGTTAAACTTCCATCATTTAAACTTCCGTTTTTAAAAATATCTTCCATACTTTCTTTAGAAACCAAAGTATTGGTATACAGTGCTCTATCCCATTTTAATAAATCTATTGTGGTAGAATTGATACTTCCGTCGCCAACAATACCATCTAACCATATTACAAATTTTGTTCTATCAAAATCATCTGGTAATATGTATTTACCTCCTACATAAATATAACCCGAAGCATAATTGCTGATTTTTCTAGTAGAAAGCCTGCCGTTATTTACAAAAGTACGAGTCATTTTTAGTGGCTTAAAAATAGCAGTGTCCAAAAAATCGGCATAGGTTGTACCAGAAACCCTTTCTATGATCGAAGCCAGTAATACATAGCCCGTATTGCTGTATGCTACCTTTGTATTTGGTTCAAAAAGAACAGTAGGGTGTAATTCTTTCAACATGTTGATTACATCCGTATTGGTTGCAATTTTGTTTACATCCCAAATGGGGTTCATTAAAGTCATATAGTCTGGAAGACCGCCTGTATGGTGTATTAAATTCCTAATTGTTATAGTGTCGTAATTAGATAACTCAGGAAGATGTTTTGTTATTTTATCATCAATATTCAATTTTCCTTGTTCCTTCAATATCATTATTGCCATCGCTGTAAATGGTTTAGTAACAGATGCTAATTCAAATATTGAATTCTCATTCAGTTTTTCCTTAGTATCTTCATTGGCAAGTCCAAATGATTTTTTGTAAATGATACTACCTTTTTCGGCGATTAGTATATTTCCATTAAACTGATTGGTATTATAAAGGTTTAAAAAAATGCTATCTATTTTTTGAATACGTTCTTGGCTGAAAATTGCTAAAGAGAACATGAATAATAATAAGGTAAGTATTGATTTCATACTATTTATTTTTAAAGTTTTAATTCTAATTTGTCTATTGTTTAATGTGTGCATATTGCTTATAATTTTAATTCGAAGCAAACATATCCTTACTGTTGCTACTACTCAATTAAAACTGACAAAGAGAATGAAAATCGAGTTACATTATTAAATAATTGTAATCAATTAGGTTCATCTAAAAAAAGAGTTGGTTTGTATAAATTTTTATGGTGTATAGATTATTTAGTAGCAAATACCAGATAACATATTAACTTTTGACGCATGATACAAGATTTAAAAAAACAAGAAAATAGTATTTAGAATAGTAACTTTAATAATATTTCTTTAGTAGTAAACCGCTTAATAGATTTACAAAACAACTCAATAACACTAATTCTTTTAATGATATCTTTATTGTTTTTAAACCCAATTTCCCACCGCTTGGCACGCCAAGAAAAGAAAAATCTTTTAGATTTATTCAAAATTCGCATATGTGATAAAAAATATAGAAGTTTCAATATATCTAATATCCAATCTATTTAGGCAATCGATTCTTTATAGTTAAAATTTGCCCCATATGATTGGCCGAATGTTCCATCACGTGATACCAAATATAATGATAGTTAAGTCCATCTTCTAGACTCGAAGCAAACCAATCATCATCTTTAGTTTTGAGTTCTTTTAGTGTTATTGCACGGACTTGATCCCATAAATCTAAATAATGCTGAATTGGCATACCTTTGAGCATGTTTTTAACCTCTTTGTTAATTTCGCCTGCAATCCCAAATTTATTTTGCTCATTTTCTGTCCACTCGCGACCTTTTAATGTTGCCGTTTGGTAATAGAATTCTGTAGAGACCAGATGCATAATCAACGATCCTATGCTATTGGCATTGTCATCATACAAGAAATCAGTTTGTGATTGATCTAAATCTTTAACGTGCTCGGTAATTCTGTCTTTTAAATCTTCCAACATATAGATCATTATACCAATGTTTGGTGAATAACCCTCAACTGGTTTCATTTCACCTTGCGCGTTCAACAATATCATTGGTAATAAAAGTAGTAAAAGGCTGGTTTTTGTTTTCAAAGATTTCATGGTGTCATTTTAAAATCAAAATCTATATTCAAAGATACTATTTATAATCAGAAGTTTTATGGCCATTCCATACACATTCCTCCCCCTATTCTGTAAATTCGTTAAAATAGGTATTCCATTATTTTTTATCTTCAAAGTAGATAGTTTCAAATTTCATCTATTTTTTCATTAAAGTTAATGAGTAAAGTTAAATTCAAAAAAAATGACTGTTATTTTTAACAGTCATTTAGCTTTTTATAATCCAAATTGGGAACAATCACAATCTGTACCAAATTGTAAAACTCCTTGTCCAGAACCAAACAATTCACATGCTTCACGGCATAACTCCGTAATAGTTCCTCCTGAATTTGAACAGGAACCATTTATTAATTGTAATTCTAGTTTGTTTAAAGTTTTACCTAATCCTTTTAAATTTTTCATAATTAAAGTTTTAATATTAAAACCATGAACATTTAATGGCATTCACGATATCTGCCAATTCCTCGCGCGATTAGTTAAAAGTAAGAAACAATGTACAGGTATTTATATAAGAATTTGTTAAAACTATAGTACGGTAGTTAAGTAAAAACTCTAAGAACTAAAAATATAAGAAAGAATATAATACAAATTATGAAAACTGCTCTTGATTGAAAGGATTCAAATAAACTATAAATCGGTATTATAAAAAGTATTATTAAAATTAATATAAGTTTATTCCCAATTTTTTTCATAATCCAAATAGAAACAAACTAAAAATAGTAAGTTTTAACTTTTTTGTTTTTTTAAATTAGTAAATAAAAAAAATAGTCCCGTAAGAAAAAATGGAAGACTTATTAAAAAATTAGAAGTAAGCCAATAATTCAAAAAAGAAAAGAAGAAAAAAATAATAGAAAAGATTTTCATAAATAATAATGATTTAATCAAAAATACAAACTTTTATAATAAAAAAAGGTTTCGTAAAAGTAAAAGCGAACCGAAGCTCGCTAGTTATCTAAGGCCTAGTATTGGTTGTTATACTATTAGTGCCTCGGACACGGATTTGTGGAGGAGGTGAAGTAATTAAACCTACAGAACCTCCATACACTTTAATGGGGTTCTTAATTTCGAATTCTTTGAATTTTTCTAGCATAAATATATTTTTAAGAATTTAATAAAACTACTAATTTAAAAAAGGATTAACTAATTGAGAGATTAAAAAAGTTAATACTATAAATAAATGTTTAAATTAAACATATAACCAGTGATGTAAATATTGAAATACTGTAGAATTAATGAAAATTATGGAATGAAGAAAGTAGTAACAACTTCGATCTATTAAAAAAGCGAGCCGAAGCTCGCTAGTATCTAATCTTTCTTATACACATATATGACACCCATCAGGCATAATTTGACATACATCAGATCCTGCACATGCGAAATAACTTTCAGGAGGAACACCAGGTAGGCATTCAAAGCATTCATTGCCTTCTCCTCCATTAATTTGTTTCTGTTCGTTTTTGTTTAGGGATCTTCCTAAAGTTTTTAAATTTTTCATAATAAAAAGTTTTAAAATTATTTAAAACCGTGATCATTTAATGGCATTCACGATATCTGCCAATTCCTCGCGAGATGAAATAATAATACATCTAAAATAAAAAATAAAATTAATATGTTAGTATATAAGAAAATAAAAAAACGAACCGAAGCCCGCTTTTCTCTATGTTAATGGAGTACCGGCAGAACCAGGATATTTGGCAATAACAAGCTGGTCCTCTTCTAAAAGATTCGAAGAACTACCTCCAAAAACTTTTATAGGATTTTGAATTTCAAATTGTTTAAATTTTTCTAACATAACTATAATTTTTTTAAATTATTAATAACTCAAGATAATAATTATAACAACAATCAACAACTGCTTTTAAAAAAGATAATTCGCATATAATATTATCACGTTTATAAATCAACAGGCCTTACCTTATGAATGACTTCTGTACTTATCCAATAAATGTTTGACAACTCACCTTCTTCTATAAAGTCGGATTTTTTCATTGCTTAATTTTATACTGTTTATTGTTACTTAATAAAAGCGGGCAGGATTCTTGTCGCTACTACAGATACAGGATCATCAACTTCACGATGGGTAGTAGTCACAATAACCAGATCAAGCTCTTCAATCACAATGATCGTTTGTCCACTGCCGCCTCTGGCTGCTTTACTCAAATAACTTTTACCTCCTACAAACAAATCGGCCTGCCACCAGAAATAACCATAAGCTGTACCAGAAACACCACCAGCGGTACGATCATGTTCATCACTTTGATCAACAATTTTACTGGTCGCTCTTGCAATAAATGTTTCCGGAACAAGTTGTTCTCCATTCCATTGGCCTTTGTTGATCGTCAATATTCCCCATTTGAGCATATCTCGAGATATCATGCTCGTACCACTTCCTGATCTTGGCAAGCTACTAATATCATCAGTCAGCCAACTATAATTAGTGATGGACATTTTGTCAAGGAGTTCATGTTTAATAAAATCTTTGGCCATCCCCGGTACGACAGCGTCAATAACTTGCATTACCAATCTTGGGTTGAAATTGCCGTATAAAAAGTTTTGAGACTCTAAGGTAATAGGCGAACTATATTCAAGAAGAGTCTGAACTAGGCCTTGACCCTTTAACGAAGCAGAAGTTTTTTTGAATCTTTCTCTCTGTTCTTTACTGATGTTAAGCCCTCCACGCATTGTCAATGCTTGGTGTAGTGTAATCTTTTCTACACCTTTCACAAATTTTGTTGAATCTAAGTTTTTGAGAAAACTGACCAGCGGCTTGTCTAAATCGGCCATAGTAAGATATCCTAACTGGATAGCACGACCAAGTGCTAGACTAGTATAAGATTTGGTCACTGACGCTTGTGAATGAGGGAGGTTTATACGACCACGTCTATAGTAGGATTCAAACAAGAGCTTGTTCTTGTGAACAATAAGGAAACTGTCAAAGTTACCATATTTATTATCTGCAATATCCTGCGCCAGTTTAAGAATCATTGCTCTATTTCCACCATCTACACCTAATTTGCCTACTAATATATCATCTTGTCTTTCCATTGGTGCTGCATCAATAAAGGCTTTTTTGAGATAAGGAATCTCACTGTATGAGAGCATGGTTTCGGCGACTGTAACCTCCGGTGCACGGTTATCACTTTGTTGGGCAAAGCCATTATTTGTTAGTATAAGAAGTATTAAAATTAGAAATTCTGTTTTGCTTTTCATAGTTTTTACTATTTCTATTTTCGTTGTTTGACAGCATTAATTTTTAAAATTTTGCATATTAAATATTACACTTATATATCAGATGGCTTTACTTTATGAATAACTTCTGTACTTACCCAATAAAAATTTGATAACCCACCTTCTTCATTATATCTACCAAAAAATAAATATTTACCATCTGGAGTGATGCTAGGACATGTTTCACCAAAGGTAGAGTTTACCGATTCTCCAAGGTTAATTGGTTTTGACCATGTTCCGTTTTTTTTCTTAAAACAGACATAGATTTCGTTGTCATTTCTTGCCTCATCTTCTTTGTTTCTAGCATTTACTACTAAATAATCTTGAGAAGGAGCAATAAAAGCGTGTACCCCAAATTCAATATTAACCTCCTGAGTTTCTGGAAACCTGCCATTCTTGTTGAATGCATTTTGTATTTTAATATTTCGTCTATCTGATATGTTGGTATAAAAAAAGTCTCCGTTTTTTGCTTGATTCGGATAAAAAACTTTGTCATCATTTATAGGTGAATCAAGTCTTCTTGCATTGCTCCAGGAATTCTCTAAACGATCTACATGCCAAATTTTAACATCTGTATTATCTGCGTTAAGCCCTACAAAATAAATCTTTTTACCATCTAAGCTAACGAATGGATGCATTTCCTCGTCTTTCTCGCCTTTGGTAAACTTTGCTTTTTTTACAGGCGTCCATTTTTCACCTTCGAGTTTTGAGAAATAAATATCTGTAAGCCCTCCGTCTTTATTGGCTGAAAAATATACTTCATCTAAATTGGGAGAAAACGAAATACCATGCTCATATCTTCCGTTAAGTGAGATGGTTCCAGGAGCAAAAATTTCTGGAATCAACCTTGGCGGTTTTTGTCCAAAATAAAGATTTTGTATGGCTGATGATTTGTTGTTGTTTTTCTTTTGTTTTTTAGTAGTACAAGCGTTTAGAAATACTGTGAATACTATAAATAAAATATAATAGATTTTTTTCATTTTTTAAACTTTTTAATTATTACAGAAAAATATAAGGTTATAAATCATCAGGCCTGACCTTATCAATAACTTCTGTGCTCACCCAATAAATAAAATTATCATCATCTTCGTTCCATCTACTAAAAAATAAATATTTACCATCTGGAGTGATCCGTGGACCTGCTTCATCAAAAACAGAATTTATCTTATCTCCAAGGTCAAATGGTTTTGTCCATGTTCCGTCTTGCTTCTTGAAATAGACATAAAGATTAAGGTCCTCAGTTTTATTTCGAGCATCTACCACTAAATAGTCTTGAGATGGGGAAATACACGCGTGAACCCCAAATTCAATATTAACTTCTCGTGCTTCGGAAAATTCACCGTTTTTGTTGGGTGCATAATACAGTTTCCTTTTTGAAATATTAAAATAATAAAGATCACCGTTTTTAGCTTCAATCGGATTAAAAATGTTATCATCATTTATAGGTGAATCAAGTTGTATTGCATCGCTCCAAGAATTTTCAAGACGGTTTACGTACCAAATTTTGCTATAATCATTTATAAAATAAATTCTTTTACCATTAGGACTCATAGATGGATGTGATTCATTACTGCTCTTTCCTTTTGTGAAATTTATTTTCTTAAGATTAGTCCATTTTTTGTTTTCTAGTTTTGAGAAATACACAGTTCCATCCCAGTTTTCGCTTTTTTTCTTAGCCGAAAAATAGAGTTCATCTAATTCAGGTGAAAAAGAAATAGCAGCTTCATTTCTTCCTTCTAAAGAAACAATACCAGGAGCAAAAACTTCGGGAATCATGCCTGGTGGTTTTTGTCCAAAATAAGGACTTTCTATAATTAGTGAATCATTTTTTTTTGATTCTTGCTTTTTAGGGTTGCAAGCGTTTAAAAAGGATATCAGTGCAAGTACTACAATTATAGAATTATAATTTCTCATTGTTCTAAGTATTATTGAATGTTTCTAATTAAGAAAACAAACATACTTCTTAAGAAGATTACCAGTCTTGTAAAATCTTGCTGTTCTTTTTATAATTGCCAGGAGTTACTCCAACATATTTTTTAAAACTATGCGTAAAATGACTTTGATCATAAAATCCAGATTCAAGTGCAATCTCTACCAAAGGAACATCACTATAAAAAAGCTTTTTTGAGTTCTCTATTCTAATGGCAGTTAGATATTCCAGAGGAGTTAAACCAATATTCTTTTTAAAGTTTTTTTGTAGTGAAAATTTATTTACTTTAAATTCTTTTTGTAATGACTCTAAAGTGATTGATTGGTTGTAATTTAGAGACAAGTAATTTAGAATATCGTCAAAAGGTTCATTAGTATTTTTCTTTAAGTAAGATGGTTTAACATCGTTTAAAGTATCTAAGAAAAGATTTTCAATGATCTTAAAAATTGAGGTTTCATTTATTTCAAAATCACTATTACGATAGGTGATAAAATAAGGAAAGCTTGCCAGGTAAGAATACTCAATATTTATTTTTTTTGAAACATTTTTGATGACATCGTCACTTATATAAAGTGCTTTATAAGCCCAAGTATTGTTTTTATTGCTCCAGTTTTTATGGATGGAATAAGGAGGGATTAATTGTAAAGCATTCTTGCTGACCAAAAAATTTGTATTGTTAAATGCAATGTTTTCACTACCATATTCTATATAAGCCAAACTCCAAGATTGATGAAAATGAAAAGGGAATTTTTTATCAATAAACGTAGCAGATTTAAGTTCAATGCCGTCTAGTATTGATAGTTTTGTGGTCTTTACTTTGTTTATTTCTATCATTTACACTAATACTTGAATTATGTATCCAGTTGATTTTATATAATTATTTTTAGAAATACCTAAACTATAAAAAAAGAGACTCTGTTTATTAAACTTTTACGTATTTACAATTTCTTTAACCTTTAGGTATGAAGCAAAATAAATACTTTCATTATTTGATTTTAATGGCTGTTCTCGATCAATAAGGATTTGTATCATGATATGTACAAGTAGTTTCAAAATTATGAATACTAAATTTATTGTTCCTTCTTAAAATAAGCCGTTTTTAACTTATGAATAACCTCTGTGCTCACCCAATAAAAGTTTGGTAGTCCACCTTCATCGTTATATCGACTAAAAAATAAATATTTACCATCTGGAGTGATACTCGGGCTTGTTTCACGAAAATTAGAATTTACTTCATTTCCAAGGTTAATTACTTTTGACCATATTCCGTTTTTCTTCTTAAAATAGACATAAATATCGCTGTCATTTCTTCCATCTTCTCTGTTTCGAGCATTTACCACTAAGTAATCTTGAGATGGGGAAATAAAAGCGTGAGCACCACCAATTTCAACTTCTTGTACTTCGGGAAATTTACCATTTTTATTGGGAGCATAATACGTTTTTAGTTTTGAAATATTAAAATAAAAAAGATCTCTATTTTTGGTTAGATTCGGATGAATAACTTCATCATCATTTATTGGTGAATCAAGTTGTATTGCATTGCTCCAGGAATTCTCGAAACGGTTTACATACCAAATTTTACCGTTCTCAAAATTAGAATCGTAAGCGGTAAAATAAATCTTTTTACCATTAGGGCTGACAAAAGGATGCAATTCTCCAGCTTTTTTGTCTTTTGTAAAATTTACTTCTTTAGGATTTGTCCATTTTTTGTCTTCGAGTTTTGAAAAATATACACTTGGATTTCCGTCTTCTTTAAATACTCCGAAATATACTTCATCCAAATCAGGAGAAAACGAAATACTACCTTCACCTCTTCCGTTGATTGAAACAATACCAGGCGCAAAAATTTCAGGAATTAAGCCTGGGGGTTGTTGGCCTAGATAGCGATCCTCTAAGGGTGGAAAATCAGAAGTGTTTTTTTTCTGCTTCGTAGTATTGCAAGCATTTAAAAACATTACAAATACAAGTATTAAAATAAAATACGGTTTTTTCATTATTTAAACTTTTTTAATTATTGAGAATGCATAGCTACAATTGCTCTCGTTATATATTGGTTACTATTATTCGATTTATTTGTTTTATGATTTTAAGTTTCAGTCAATTTCTACTCATAAAAAATGATTAAAATAAAGCATATTGTGTTTTAGATTCGTTATTCTTTTATCAAGTCTGATAACCAAATCACACTCCGGAGTGTAGTCATAGGAAATGATGTTTGATGATTACCCTCAACCACAATGTGTTGTAAGGTTAAACTCTCATCGTTTATGCTTTTAAGCATGGTAATAAATTTTTCGAAATTAGAGGTGTTTTTTTCCTCCAATATACCATAGGAAATAAAAACATTTGCGTTCAGTTTTTTTCGCTCTTCAGCTGTAGTAGACTCAAGTTTGTAAATTTTCTGTATAACTTCATGATCAACCCCAAGATCAGGACTACCAAGAATGAAATTTTTAAAGGTATTGGGGTGATTCGATAATATGTAAGCACCAACTACACCACCCCAAGAATATCCAAAAAAAGTACGTCTTTCATCATCAGCACGGTACTTGCTTTCTACCGTCTTAAAGACATCTTGACGAAGAAAGTCGTTCACATAACTGTCCAAATTCCCATAGTTCATTCCTTTTGGCCAGCTAAGCCCAACAATAATAACGTCTTCTATCAGATTTTCAGTGGCCGCAGATAATATTTCGATATGCTGCACCGGAGAAGTAAAATAGAGTACAGGGTATTTTAAATCTGTGTTTTCTTCATATCCTTCCGGCAGTTTTATGTAAAGTGTATTTAGTGTATCTGTTTCAGAATTACTGACCTGAATGACCTGGGTTCTGGGCATTTCATATGCCATTGGTGTATCATCGTTTACCTTATTTTCTTGAGCAAAGACAGTGTTTAGCGATAATACACAGGTCAATATTAATAATTTTGTTGTTTTCATGTTTTCTTTCTTTTTGTAATTTTATTGAATATTGGTTTGATAATTGGTAGTTAAACTATCTGCACTTAAAGCGATTCGCAACCAATCTTTTTTCTGCATTGATGAACATGTTCTATGGCTTACTATTTGGGCCTAAGTGTCTCAATAATTTGCGCATCCACCCAGAATATCTCTCCCATTAATGAGCTATCAAGATCAAGACTGAAATAGAAAAGATATTTTCCATCTGGCGTTACGTACCCTCCCTTCTGTGAGATACTTGTGTTTACCTTATCACCTAAGTTAATAGCAGTTCCCCAAGAGCCGTTCTCCTGCCGAAAACTAACGTAGATATCAGTACCACCATAGCCACCATCTCTTCTACTCTCCCACAAAATATAGGACTCATCAGGTGCAATGAAGGGGTGGATGTTCACTTTTCCCGCATTTATCTCTTTACTAAATGGCTTCGGCGCTTCACGTACACCATTTATCAGTCGAGAATATCGAAGAACAAAATTTCCATCTTTAGCATATTCATCAAAAACATAAGTGCCTTTGGACGAAGTCGTAAGACGCATGATGTCGATGTCTTCAAATGCGGGACCAAGACTTTTAGGCTCTGACCATCCATCATCGGTTCGCTCCCTATATTGGTTTTTAAAAAACCTAGTTTTACCATCAGGAGAGAAAGACCCACGCACCCCAGGTTCCGCTTCTGATTCGTGCCATCGATTATTCTCGAATTTAAAAGCCAAATCCGAAATTTTTCCGCTTTTGTTGTTTCTCCTACCAAAGTACACCTCTTTCATGTCGGGTGAGAAGAAAAGGCCCCACTCATGATCCTCTGTCGAAACAATACCCGGAGCAAAAACTTCGGGAGTTAAGCCTGGTGGCTTTTGTCCGAAATACCGATCTTTTAAAGGTGGAAAATCAACATCGTTTTTAGTATTGCATGAAGCGAAAAAGATTGTAAATACAAGTATTAAAAATATAAATTTGTTGTTTTTCATGTTTATTTGTTTACTTAAATTTTGAATAAATGTATGGTATATTCAATGTGTAAATTCATCAATAGGGTAAACACAACAATTAAATGATAAAGTCATTTCGTCATTGATATACCGCTTTTGTAAGAAATTAAAGAATATTGTTTTTGTAAATAGTATCTTCATTAGCTATTAAAATAGTTTATGCTTAAAAAGTCAATAAAGAATACAATTTTTATAAACATAGGCGCCTTTTTATTGGTGCTTATTCTTGAACTAATGAGTAATTGGTTATTCATAGATCGATATGAAACTAATTATTCTTTTTTCTTACATGATCTTAATTATACAATAGCCATTATGGCCATCATTTGGATGAATCATTTTGTTCTCATTCCTTTTTTTTTAGATAAGAGACGCTATTTTTTATATGGCATCTTACTCATTGGGATCATATTTTTTATTTCTTATTTAAAGGGAAATAAGAAAGATGGCTGGTTAGATGTTTCTAAATACTTTTTCTATTTTATTTATACTACTGGAGCCGGAATGGCTGCCTTTTTTTTAAGAAGAAATATGATCATCCAAAGAGAAAACGCCGAGAAAGAAAAATTACAAAAAGAAATGGAGCTTAATTATTTAAAAGCACAGGTAAATCCACATTTTTTATTCAATTCTTTAAATAGTATTTATTCGCTTTCGCGGAAACAATCATTAGAAACCCCAGACCTTGTAATGCAACTTTCAGAATTAATGCGGTATCAATTAGAGAGTTCTAAAAAAGAGACCGTTTTATTAAAAGAAGAGCTTGAGTTTATAGAAAACTATTTATTTCTTGAAGAAAAAAGACTAAGCAAGCGTTGTACTATTGAGTTTTTAATTGACGGAGATTTGTCGGACTTAAGAATTTCTCCGATGTTGCTCATCCCTTTTGTTGAAAATGCTGTTAAACATGGTGCCCAAAGTACGAATAAACAGAGTTCCATTGATATTTCTGCCACTATAAAAAACTCCACTCTTCACTTTAGTGTTGATAATTCAAAGCCTCACAAAGTTTCTTCATTGAAAAGAACAGGACTGGGTCTCGAAAATGTGAGAAGACGTTTAAATCTTTTATATCCTAATTCTCACGTATTAGAAATTGATGATAACGAAAAAGAATATTATGTAAATTTATCTATTGATTTATCAGTTTCAAAATTTAAAAAAACAGTTAATGATTAAAGTTGGTATTATAGATGACGAAATACTACCTTCACCTCTTCCGTTGATTGAAACAATACGCAGGAGCAAAGATTTTAGGGGTTAAACCAGGTAATTTTTGACCAAAATAGGGATTTGCTATAATTGATACCTCATTAACTATTGCTTGCTGTTTTTTCTATTACAAGCATTTAAAAACAGAGCTCCTATAAATATTAAAATAAAATATGTTTTTTTCATTTTTGGTTGTTTTAAAGTACCTAAACTATAAAAAAACTAACTCTATTTATTAAACTTTTACGTATTTACAATTTCTTTTAACCTTTAGATAGCAAAGCAAATAAATCTTTTTATTATTTGATTTTAATGACTGTTCTGGATCGGTGAGGATTTGTACTTTGTTGGCTGTAGAAACCAATGACCTCACCTTTTTCATTTCTATTAAAATGAAAATCAAAGTACCTCCCTAAAACCGCAAATTCAGATTTTCTGATTGCTTTAATTTTTTCACCCTGTAGTTCTCCTTCTCGTTTTAAACTTAATTCACCATCTTTAATTACAATCTCACGAATGTAATTACCATCTTTATAGGTCCCACAATATTCTTTTAATTCTTCTTCAGGTAACTTAATAGTTGGTCGTTTAAAAGCAAACCTCATACCTTGATTAATAGCCTCTGCTTCACCACCCAAATGCCCCATATTTTCTACTATTCGAAAATCTATAATCATATTATCATAATCGTGTTTCTTTATCTGATCAACCATCTGAGTAGCACTAGCCATATCATTGAACTCACTATTTAAATATATTACATTAGCATTTAGACTTTTATTGTTTCGGTAAAATTCTTCTTCAAGTTTATATGAATAGCGGTTATCCCACCATAAGGTGGGATTATTAATAATATAGTTATTGAATAAATCAGGTTCTGTAAAAAGTGTATAATGAGTAAATAAACCTGCAAATGACGTACCTGCTAGTGTTCTGTTTGTTTTATCTGAATGATAAAGACTGTCTATTAACGGAATTATTTCATCACTCAATACTTTCAAAAATTTTGAAGCACCACCTGAAGATTCTATTCTTTCTATTACTGTAGGTGTTAAATCTCTTGTTCTATGTAATGTTGGACTTGTTTTTGTACCGTTAGTAATTCCAACAATAATCATTTCAGGAGCAAAACCATCATCCCAGATACCATTATAGACTAACGTAGAAGCACCAAATATACGGTAACCGTCCAGTGCATAAAATACAGGGTATTTTTTCGTCGTATTATTTTTATCATAACTCTCAGGTAGATTGATATGCAATTTATATTCACTACCAGTAATCTTAGATTGAAAGTTGACAGATTCACTACCAACAACGAACAAGTCTTTTCGGTCTTTTGAAATAACTTGAGCACCTCCTAACAAAGGAAGTAGAAATGCTAAAAAAAATAAATTGATATGATTTTTGATAACTTTCATACTTAATGATTTATTCTTTTGGTCTGAGTGTTTCAATAAACTTCGCATCTACCCAATAAGATTTCCCAACCCAATACGCGGTACCATCTTCTTTAGGTTTCCATTCTCCTCTTATAAAAAATAAATATTTTCCATCTTGTGTCACCTTTGGACTACTTTCACTTAATGATGTATTTATCTTATTTCCCATGTTAATTGCTTCTCCCCATGAACCATCCTTCTGCTTAAAACTAATATAACAATCGTTATCACCATATCCTTCTTCTCTTTCAACATCCCATAATAAATAAGATTCATCTGGAGCAATAAAAGGGTGTCCAATATATTCTCCTTTATTAATAGACTCGTTTAGTTTCTGAGGAGCTTCATACTTATCATTTATAAGACGTGAATATCGGATAGAACCAGGTTTGTTGTCTTCTTGGTTATTAAAACCAAAATAATAAGTTCCTTTAGATGAAAGCGAAATACCATGAGCCTGATCTTTCAAAAATTCTCCTTGTTTTTTGCGCTCAGACCAACCCGTATCGGTTCGTTCTCGATACCACTTTTCACCATACATCATAGCACCATCTTCAGAAAAATGAGGCCATTCTATATCTGTCTCAGATTCGTTTCCCCAAATGTCATTTTCATAACGAATCACAAAAAATGTACGTTGTTTATATTTCCCGTTCGTTCTTGTGAAGTAATACTCTTTCATATCTGATGAAAACGAACCTTCTTCAAAAAGCCCTTCTGGAGAGACAATTTTAGGATCAAACAGTTCGGGAATTAAACCTGGTGGCTGTTGTCCAAAATAGCGATCTTCTATAGGTGGAAATTTAGTATGATTTCTAGTATTGCAAGCATTAAAGACTAATACTGTTGCAAGGGTCAAAATAAAATATATATTTTTCATTTTTTTAAATTTTTTAGAGTTACCCTTCTTTTCATTTTTATTTAGAAAATGAAAATTCACCCCAAGTCGACTTATCATCACCTACTCCATTTTTAGGATAAAAAATACGTCCATCACTATCATGACTAATTCCTCCAAGACCAATCATCATTTTCCATGTATTGCCAGGGAATTTTTTACGTGATATTTGCATTTGTCTATGTGTTCCTTGCGCAAATTTAGGTCCAATTCTTTTTTCAACATCCTCAAGCCCATTATAAGGCACCCAGAATCCTGCATAATCTTTAAGTTCCCACTTACCAGATACAGGTTTCCATCCATCTTCTGTTAGCATACTTTCACCCATTTGAGCAGAAAGATGAAATTTGTGTAGACGGCCTGTTTCTACATTTTCTATATAAAGATCTAAGATTGTGTAATCTTCTGATTTGCCTTTGGCTCCAAAGTAGAAGTACTCTTTATCGTGCATAAAATAAATGGAAGCTTCTCCTGGTAAATCGATCTTTGTTGCTGTATCCCATTCATCATTGCCACAATGCCCGTCCAAAAGCACTGTTTTGTTGGTTTGATTTATAGTGATGGTTTTAGGATTTTTATTATTATCCTGTTGAGCAAAGCTATTGTGTGCTAATACTATAAGTATTAGAAGTAACAACCCTATTTTGTTTTTCATGTTTATAAAATTTTTATTAAATGATGGATAAAATTATAGTATAATTCATGTTTAAAATTTTAAATGGGATGAATACTACAATTAATTGACAAAGCCATTTCGTCATTGATATATCGCTTTTATAAAAAAATTATAAAAGTTTATTTGTATAGATAGTATCTTTATTTTCTTTTAAAAAAGTTTATGATTACAAAATCTTTGAAACATACCATACTCATCAATATAGTAGCTTTTTTATTGGTAGCTATGCTCGAAATATTAAGCGGGTGGTTAATCAGAAATCAATTCGATACTAATTATTCTTTTTATTTAAAGGAATTTAATTTTGCAGTTTATATAATGGGTATCATTTGGGTTAATCATTTTATTTTAATCCCTTTTTTTTTAGATAAAAAAAAATATTTCTTATATGTACTATTGCTTGTAGGAAGCATCCTTTTAAGTTCTTATATAAAAAAAGGATATGCAAGTGGTTGGCAAGGTATCTATAAATCATTTTTCTATTTTATTTATACGACAGGAACTGGTATGGCTGCTTTCTTTTTAAAACGAAACATAATTACCCAAAGAGAAAACGCCGAGAAAGAAAAATTACAAAAAGAGATGGAATTGAATTATTTAAAAGAACAGGTAAATCCTCATTTTTTATTTAACTCATTAAACAGTATTTATTCGCTTTCTAGGCAACGATCGCTAGAAACCCCTGATGTTGTTATGCAGCTTTCAGAATTAATGCGATATCAATTAGAGAGTTCTAAAAAAGATACTGTATTATTAAAAGAAGAGTTTGAGTTTATAGAAAATTATTTATTATTAGAAGAAAAGAGGTTAAGCAACCGCTGTACTATTGAATTTTTAATTAGAGGAGATTTATTGGACCTAAGGATTTCCCCAATGCTACTCATTCCATTTGTTGAAAACGCTATTAAACATGGTGCTCAAAGCACGAATGAACAGAGTAAAATTGATATTTATGCTTCTATAAAAAATACTACCCTTTATTTTTGTGTAGAGAATTCAAAGCCTTCTATGAATTCTGAATCTAAAAGAAAAGGATTAGGTCTTGAAAACGTGAAAAGACGATTAAATCTATTATATTATAATTCTCATGTATTAGAAATTGATGATCAAGAAAAAGTATATCATGTAAACTTATCTATCGACTTAAGAGTTTCCAATATTAAAAAATAAATAATGATTAGAATAGGAATTTTAGATGATGAAATATTGGCGCGTAAAGTATTAGAAGAGTATTGTTCTAAAATTGACAATTTTAAACTCGTACTAAGCACGGGTAACCCTCTTGAGTTTATTAATTTTGCTCAGCAAAATGAAGTTGACCTCATTTTTCTAGATATAGAGATGCCTGAGTTGAATGGTATGGAAATTTTACGTTCTATGATACAACCACCTAAAGTTATTTTAACGACTGCCTATTCTGAGTATGCATTAGAAAGCTATAATTATGGTGTTGTAGATTATTTATTGAAACCCATAAAAATTGAACGTTTTTTGAAAGCCATAAACAAAGTTTCAGCTTCAATAATAACACAGGCTGAAAAGGATAGAGGAAGCAAAGAACTTCAAATAAAACACGATGGAATGCCTGTTAATATTACATTTAAATCAATTCTATACATTCAAAGTTTTGGAAATTATTTAAAAATATTTACAGATTTAAGAATGTATTTAATTTCTGAAACGCTTACTAATATTACCACAATATTATCTGATAATTTTCAACGTACACATAAATCATATATCGCCAATTTGGATAGAATTACAAAGACAACCAGGACACATTTGTTAATTGAAAATAATAAAGTCCCAGTCAGTGCTATGTATAAGGTTATTGTTTTTAAAAAACTAGAAGATTTAGCAAAATTATGAAATCGTTTTTTGACTTAATACTTTGCCAAATTTACATAAGAATTAAGGTTTTAAACAATTAAAACAAAGCCCAATGAATTATTTATTGGGCTTTGTTTTTCTACTATTTAGACATTATGGAATCACTTTAAATGACCTACAAAGAACATTAACTGTTTTACCAGTTGGAAGTTGAGCTTTAACATTACTAAATTCAAAAGTATCACCAATTTTCATTTCTTTTAATACAGATTTCATTTGTTTGTTGAGTAAATGAGATGTTCCTTTAAGAGTTTGAGCTTTTTTGTTTTTAGACTTTACTTTGAGTGTAAACTGAGTAACTAATGAACCGGATGCACAACCAGCTACTCCTAATTTATTAGTCGTACTCAT
The DNA here is from genome assembly GCA_003443635.1 of Flavobacteriaceae bacterium. Classification (NCBI taxonomy): domain Bacteria; kingdom Pseudomonadati; phylum Bacteroidota; class Flavobacteriia; order Flavobacteriales; family Flavobacteriaceae; species Flavobacteriaceae bacterium. The sequence goes on from CP031964.1 coordinate 1,996,675, forward strand.
TTTTTTGAGTGAAACTTCTCCCCCAAACTCTCCAGCAAATGTCAAATAAGCTCCCCCAATTTTAAAGGCCTCGTTTAAAGTGGTTTGAGTATTCGTGTTGTTTTGATCAGTTTTATTTGTAGTAAAAGAAACTAAAAATAAAGAGGCCATAAGACTAAATAATGCAATGTGTTTTTTCATAATTTTAAAGTTTAATGAAACAATATGTTTTAAAACTATTCAATTTTTATAAACGATTTTTTAATAGTAGACCAATTGTAGAATTCTGTATAGCAATGTTATTTTAAATAGATAAAATCAGTAAATAATGCTAAAAATGTTATTCCTCTACATAGAATGACTGTTTCTCTACTAAGTTTTGCGCTCCACATAATTTTATAGATATTTAAAAAAAGAATATTTAATGAATCTGATTTCAAGAATCAAGACAAGGCAATTCCTCTATCATGTTATTTTTTGGGTACTCTATATTGCTTCAGAATATGGAGCAAATCTTCCACATCTAGAAGGAATAGAGCATAGAAATATGATGCGTTCAATTTTGCTGTCACTACCGTTATTAATGCTGCCAACGTATTTTTTGATTGGTTATGCAATTCCCAAAGTATTGCGAAAGAATAGAATGTTCTTGTTTATAATTATGATAGTTATTATTGGGACGGTTATTCTCTTTGGTAGAGTAAAATGGTTAGAACTCATTAATTACTTAAATAGTGGGTATACTGTTGAAATGCCAGTAGGGAAAGTGTTGAAAAACGTCATCAGAGATTATTCTGTTATTAGCTTGATTATTTGTATTCACATTATTATAGATTGGAGGCAACAGCGTAGCATAAATGAAAAATTGATGAAAGAAAAACAATCTTTAAATGTAGAGTTATTAAAAAAACAACTGCATCCTCATTTTTTGTTTAATACTCTGAATAATATTTATAGCTTATCTTTAAAGAAATCAGATAAAACCACAGAAGGAATTTTAAAATTGTCTCATATACTGGAATATTTGGTGTATCAAACTGGAGGAAAAAAAATCGCTTTTAATGAAGAAATACAGCTGATAACCAATTATATAGAGTTAGAGAAACTTAGATACGGAAAGCATTTAAAACTAGAACTTAAAGTAGATACGTTTAGTGATACTTTAAAAACTGCTCCATTACTATTATTGCCATTTGTCGAAAATTGTTTTAAACATGGTGGAAAAAATGAAAAAGGTGTTTTTTGGATTTCCATCAGCATTCGTTCATTAGCAAATGGGATTCTATTCACTGTAAAAAATAGTAAATCAGTAAAATCTAGAAATAAATCACATAAAGGAATTGGGCTCCAAAATGTTAAACAACGATTAGATTTGCTATACAAGGGCACCTATACTTTAACAATTGAAGATAATGCATATTTTTATGAAACAAGATTAGAATTAAAAATCTAAGCAATGAAAACATATAACTGCTTTATTGTAGATGATGAACCTTTAGCTATTGAAGTTATTGAGGATCATTTGACAAAACTTCAAAATTTTGTAGTTGTGGGAAATCATACAGATTCAGTAGATGCATTTGTACAGTATAAAAATGCAAAAGTAGATTTGTTATTTATTGATATAGAAATGCCCGATTTTACGGGTTTGGAATTTATTAGATCGTTAAAGAATAGACCAGAAATCATCATTACAACTGCTTATAGAAATTTTGCTGTACAGGGGTTCGATTTAGATATTTTAGATTACTTAGTAAAGCCCATTTCTTTTGAGCGATTCATGCAATCCATTAATAAGTTTATTAATAAAAAAGGTAATCAGCATATAATAGAAAGCGTGATTGAAGAACCACAATTTATTATAGTAAGAGCAGATAGAAAAAATAAAAAAATATTTTTAGACGATATTCTATATGTTGAAGGATTGAAAGACTATGTAAAAATTGTTTTGAAAGATAAACAGGTTCTCACAAAGCAATCTATTGGTAATTTTGAAAAATACTTACCTTTTAATCGATTTTTTAGAGTTCATAAATCTTTTATTGTGGCTATTGATAAAATAACGGCTTATACATTAAACGATGTAGAAATTGAACAATTGGAAATTCCGATTGGAAGAAGTTATAAAAAAATATTTTTTGATAGGATGCAACAAAATAAATAGTAGTAAGAATTTTGTATTATTAGCTGTTGTCTATATTCTCAATAATTTCTTTTTTAACTGAATAAAATCTACCCAATAGAGTTTTGATGTCCAATACGTACTTCCATCTTCTCTTGTTTTTTTCTCACTTCTACCGAAAAACAGATATTTCCCATCTGGGGAAACGGTAGCAGCACCTTCACTTTGCTTGGTGTTTATTTTAGGACCCAAATTATAAGATTTTGTCCAAGTGCCATTATGATTAAAGCTAATGAACAAATCGTTATTATCAGGCTCAGTAGCTTTTTCAGAATCGTAAATAAGATAGCTTTCGTCTGGCGCGATGTAAGGATGAGCTATAAATCTACCGTTAGCATTGATAGCATCATCCATTTTTTCAATAGAAGTGTACTGACCATTCTGGTTTATGGCATAATAAATACCTTCATCATCAGCTCCTACTCTAGTACCAGACGTAAAATATAGATTGTTCTTTTCTGATGGTATTGCACCCATAATGTAATTATCTACAAATGGTTGGCCCATGACAATGGGGTTTCCCCAATCTCCATATTCATTTTTTTCAACGTACCATTGATGCAATCGTCTACGTGGATTTGATGTTTTGATCGTATCGGGTATAGGCCTTGTACTTCCATAATACAAACGGTTTCCATCTGAAGTAAACCGAGCATGAAAATCTAAATATTCATTACTTGAAAATGATGCTTGCTTCGGTTTTGACCATTTACCATTCTTAAATCTTATGGTATAAAGATTGGGAAGCTCTCCTTCTTTTCTATAATTAAAAACCAATTCTGTCATATCGGGATTAAATGTTATAGAACCAGGAGTATACTCTTCATTTGTAAGAATTCCTGGCGAAAAAACCAAAGGCGTATCTGTTGGAATATGATTGCTAAGTAAAGTAAGATTTGAGCGTATATTTTTTTGCCCACAAGCACTAATGCTGAGTATGGATATTAAAAATATTACCCTTTTTATATTTATAAATTTCATAAATTAATTCATTAGTTTTAGCTTATTTGTTACTTTTTTTAAAGTACCCAGGCTGCCATCCATAAGGTGTCAACTTTTTTTCATCTGAGCCATCTTTATTAATGATATAGAGACCATTATCATCTTTCCCCTCTTTTTTCCTTTCTGAATGAAATATGATTTGAGAACCATCATGAGACCAACAGGGCCTACCATCGGATCCTTCATTGAAGGTTAACCGTTTCTGATTAGATCCATCAATGTTCATTACATAAATTTCACGGTTTCCATCCCTCTTAGACATAAAAGCGATTTGCTTACCATTAGGTGAAATGTTAGGATCCCACTCTTCAGCTTCATTATCTGTTAAATGGATTATGTTATTGCCATCTATATCTGCAATACTTATTTCACTCTCTTTATCTTTGTGTTCTGAGTGAAAAAGGAGTTTGCCATCGGACGTAAAAGTAGGGCCACCACCGCTTAATGATTTTATTTGCCGTTGTTCACTACCATCGGAATTCATAACCCAGATTTCATAATGCCAAACATTTCCCGAATCTCTATAGTCTCTTCCAAAAATAATTTTTGTTCCGTCTGGTGACCATGTAGGCATATTATCCCATTTGTTTTTTGCATGAGTTAATCGTTTCACATTAGTGCCATCGCTATTCATTGTATGAATAGACCACGTTTTATTATTATCGTATTTTCCATAAAAAGCAATTCGCTTTCCATCTGGTGACCAAGCAGGATAACCATGATGCCCCTCAGTAAGTTTTATTTTTGATGTGCCTTCAATATTAGTTAAGCAAATTCCATCTGCTCCATAAGCAACTGGATATTTTGTAGCTGCAGAATTTTGCAGATCAGGATCAGGTCTTAATGTTTCAATCACCTGTGTACTCACCCAATGTCGCTTTCCTATGTAATTACGACTTCCATCTTCTTTTACTTTCCATTCTCCTCTCGTAAAAAATAGATATTTACCATCGTAGGTCACGCTTGGAGAGCTTTCTTGCATTTCTGTGTTTATCAAGTTCCCCATGTTCATTGCAGGCATCCAGGAACCATCTTTTGCTTTAAAACTGATATATATATCTGCTTGTCCATAACCATCTTCTCGTTTCACATCCCACATTAAATAGGATTCGTCTGGAGCGATGAAAGGATGTGAAATATATTCACCTTTATTGATTGACTCACTCAATTTCTGAGGAGCTTCATACGTGCCATTTATAAGGCGTGAATAACGAATAGAGCCAGATCCATTGTCTTCTTTTCTATAAAAACCAAAATAATAAGTTCCTATAGATGAACGAGAGATACCATGTGCTTGGTCTTTCAAGAATTCTCTTTGATTTTTGAGTTCGGACCAGCCCGTGTCAGTTCGTTCTCGATACCACTTTCCTCCATACATTATAGTGCCATCTTCAGAAAAAGTCGGCCATTTTATATCTGTCTCAGATTCGTTTCCCCAGCGACCATTTTCATATCGAATTACAAAAAATGTACGATTTTTATACTTTCCATTTTTTCTGGAGAAATAGTACTCTTTCATATTTGATGAAAACGACCCTCCCTCAAAAAGCCCTTCTGGAGAGACAATTTTTGGATCAAATAATTTAGGAACTACCCCAGGTGGTTTTTCTCCAAAATATCGATCTTCTAAGGCTGGAAAATCAAGCTCATTTGTTTTGTGATCTTTGATATGGCAAGCATTTAAAAATAGTGTCAATAGCAGTGCTAAAATAAAATGTGGGTTTTTCATTGTTTATTTTAATAAGGTTTATATTTCTCGTTAGATTACTTTATTCAAGATCAAACAGTCCCGATTTGGAAAGTTGTCGAGAAATGATACTAAGTTGATTCCTTTCACGATCTATATTGGCAGTTCCGAAATAAGCAATAACCAAATCTTTTGAAGGCGATATATACAATCCTTGACCTCCATGTGCTCCTTTATACAAATCACCATCTTCATACACCGCGCTCCACTGATAGTTACTATAATAGGTTTCTCTCGAAGTTCGTGACGCTTTTTTGAGATTTTCATTGACATTCCAGATTTTAGATAAGTGTGCATCAGAAATTATTGGAGATTTTCCTTTTCTACCACTAGGAGTAAATGCAAGCCCAAACCTACCCAAATCTCGTAGTGTTGATGACAAGCCATTTAAATAGGATAATGAAACACCATTTTTACTGATTCCTAAAAGCGCACTATATTCTGATCCTATCTTTTTCCATATTTCTTGTTCTAGAAAATCACGAAAAGCAAGTCCACTAATTTTTTCAACTAATAAGGTTAACATAGCAGCATCAAGGTTCGAAGGCTGGAACTTAGTTCCTGGTGGGTGAACAGATTTTTTTGCAGTAGCCAAATCTTTTAGTAGATCAAACCTTTCAAAATGATTCACCAATGTTAATGGACGATCAATTCCAGAACTCATAGAAAGTATATCGGCTATTGGAACACCTTTCCAACCAGAATCTTTAAGAATATCAAAGTAGTGATCAATGGATTTACTTGTATCAATCAAACCTCTATCTTCTAAAATAGCAATTGCAGTACTGACAAAGACTTGAGTCATTATCAAATGTGTATGCAAATCAGTTGGAAACATTCTGGGATAGCCTTCAAAAACAATTTTTCCTTTATGAATAATAATTAATCCATTCACTTCTACTTGCTGCACATAGTCGTTTAATGATAATCCGCCTCCTTTTTTTAAATCTGTTGGAACGATAAAGTTTTTTACATCATCTCTAGGTGTTTCTTCAAGAATTTTTGGTGTATCAGATCGAACGATACGTGAGTAGTTCATTATTTCGGAAGAGTTTAAATAAAAATATCTTTCCTTATCGCCATGTACAGTCCAATTACCACCTTCATAAATATGCTTGTGGAATGCATATTTCTCCTCTTTTGTAAATCCAGTATAATTATAGGTTTCATATTTGGGTTTGTTAGTATCAGTTTCCTGATGCTTAGTATGACAGGCAGTAAAAAATACTGTCAATATGAATATTGTAATTAAATGTGAATTTTTCATTATTGCTGTTTAATGTTGAGTGTTATGTATTAAGGTCTTCTATACCAAGCTACTTGCCAACCACCTTGAGAAGTAATTTTTCGTAGTGAAGAACCGTCTTTGTTTATAATATACACATTGGATTTTCCATTTCCACCCTCCCCTTTTGATTGAAAAATAATTTGAGAACCATCAGGAGACCATGACGGGCCACCACTACGAGTATTCGTCAATCTTTTTTGATTAGATCCATCAATATCCATTACATAAATTTTTCGAGTACCATCTTTATCTGATGAATAAGCGATTTGTTTACCATCAGGTGAAACCTTTGGATGCCATGCATTCGTATTATTATGTGTCAATTGAGTGATGTTTTTACCATCTATATCAGCAATGCATATTTCACTCTTCTTATCTTTAAATTCTGCAGAATAAACAATTCTTCCATCAGGGGTAAAGGAACAGTTCCCTCCTACCAATAGTTTTATTTGCTTTTCTTGACTCCCATCAGAATTCATGATCCAAATTTCATATTTTTTAATTCCTTCTGAGTTTCTATATTCTCTTGCAAAGAGAATTTTCTTACCATCTGCAGACCATGAAGGCGTGCTATCCCATTTGTCTTTAGCATACGTCAATCGCTTCCTATTGGTTCCGTCGCTATTTACTGTATGGATAGACCATGTCTTTTTTTCATCGTGATAGGAATAAAAAGCGATTTGTTTTCCATCAGGAGACCAAGCAGGATAACCATGATCGCCGTTGGTAAGTCTCACTTCTGATGTACCTTCAACATTCGTAAGACAAATACCTTTAGATCCGTATGCAATTGTATGGGAAATTGATTTTGATTTATCACTGACTTGACATAGAGCAACAGAACTATATAATATGAAGTTTAAAATAAATACGATTTTAAGATGTTCTAAATTTTGAATTTTCATTGAATGTCTTTTTATGATATTTTGTATCTTACAAAAGATGTATTTTTCTATCATGTATTCAAACAAAATTTTGTCAACTGCTCTATATTCTAATGAACTGCACTATAAAGTCATTTTATAATGGTTAGTTTGCATTAGTAAAACCAAATGAAAATAAAGTTGAGATCTTTATATTTTTTTCTAGCACTCTCCATACTACTTGTAACTTCTTGTTCTCAAGAATCTACTATCTCAAAGAAGAACGAGACCGTATTTAAAATAGGAGATCAACAAGAATGGGCTTCCTTTAAATTTAATGATCAAAACTGGCAAAAAAGATTACGGTTTGTGTCAGATGGTCAAGTTTTCTGGTCCAGAACCAAAATAGATATTTTAGAAGAACCAAACGCTTTAAAAACGTATGGCGTTTATTTACATACCTATGGAGAATATGAGGTTTTTTGGGATGGAGTATTAATTGGAAAAAACGGAAACCCGGGGCAAGAAGCAACGTCTGAGAAATCAGGCAAAATGTGGACTATTTATAATATACCTGATCATCTTACAAAAAAAGGCGCCCACGTATTGGCTCTACGATCAAGCCTTTATTATTTTCCTGACCATACAAGGATAACTGATTTACAAATAGATTATTATGATGATCTATTAACAGATCGAATTATAGAGTCCTCTTATATGCATCTTTTTGCAGGAGCATTTCTTATAGCTTCTTTTTATTTTCTATTTCTCTTTTTAAGTAATAAAAAGGAGTTTGCTACATTAATTTTCAGCATCAGTTGTTTTTTGTTTTTTGCTTTGATATTAGCGGAATTCATTAAAGCTTATCTTCCTATTCATTATAGTCAACATGTGATACGGTTACAGGTAATAGGTACTCTGATGTTTGGGATTTCTTTTTTAATCCCTTTTTATTTTTCCATGCAGTTTCCATTTCCTAAACGAAAATTACTATTTATTATATATGTAGGTCTTTTATTATACATATTTTTTTCAAAATATGTTTTCGAATTGACAACCAATAACATGGTGTTGAGTATGTGGTTGTTTTCTTTTGGTATTGTGGCATCTGGAGTTTATAAAAAAATAAAAGGAGCTCGATTGGTCCTTATTACTTTATTATTATCAGTACTTATAGGCTTCATCACTCCTTTTAATAAAAGTTTATTTGTAGGTTTTAGTTTGATCCTTTTGGGTATGTTTTATTTACTTTCTCTTAGAATTAAAGAACAACGATTAGCGTATGAAACTTCTTTGGTTCAATCTACACGTCTACGCTTGGAGCTACTCAAAAAGAATATTCAGCCTCATTTTTTAATGAATACACTAACTTCATTAATAGATTGGGTAGAAGAAACTCCTAAAAAAGGAGTCTTATTTATAGAAGCCTTAGCCAAAGAATTTGATCTCTTTAATCAGATAGAAAATCAAACATTGATTCCTATTATGCAAGAGATAGCTCTTTGCCGTTCACATTTAAAGATCATGGAATATCGAAAAGAAATCAATTATTCATGGGAAGAAGAAGGTATAGATGTTAAACAAAAAATACCACCAGGAATTCTTCACACACTATTAGAAAATGGAATTACGCATAGCTTACCTAAGGAAGACAACAGTATCAAATTTAAGCTTGTTTATGAATCGAATACTAACTACAAGTGTTATACTTTTTTAACATTTGCTACTTCTATAAAGCAAGAATTGGGCATAAAAAAAGAAGGCACAGGGTTGAAATATATCAAGGCTCGATTGACAGAGAGTTATCAAGAACAATGGGGATTTACTTCAGAGTCAGTGCATCATGGATGGAAAAATACCATAAAAATATATTCTTAATAAAATGAAGGTTTTAATTATTGAAGATGAATCTCGTATCGCCAAAAGAATTGAACGAATGACTCGTGAAATTCTTGGTGACACCTTACAATCATTATATAATGTTAATACACTTCATGAAGCGTTAAGACATATTGAAAGTAATCCATTAGACCTTGTCCTTTTAGATTTGAATCTTAATGGCAAAAACGGTTTTGATCTAATCACAACAGCGGTTTCTAAATCGTTTCATACTATTATTATTTCCGCTTATAGAGACCAAGCTATTACTGCGTTTGAATATGGTGTATTAGATTTTGTTCCAAAACCTTTTAACAAAGAACGATTAGAACAGGCATTTAACAGAACCATTAAAAAAGAAAAACCAATAACAAGTACAGTTAAATTTTTAGCGGTAAAAAAGCGATATAAAGTACAATTAATAGCTATTGAAAAGGTGCTCTACATTAAGGGCGCTGGCGCCTATACCGAGCTTTTTCTAGCAGATGGAAAAAAAATGTTACATGATAAGTCACTTGAAAAATTAGAACAGTTGTTATCTTCCTCTTTTGAGCGCATTCATAAATCTTATTTGGTAAGGATATCTGAGATAAAAGAAATATTAGTAAAACCTGGAAGCAAGTATATGGCTGAACTCAACAATGGAGAGCTTCTTCCTATCGGAAGAACAAAATACAAAGACATAAAAGCGAAGTGGTTTTAGATTAGTTTCTTTATTAAAGTACTTAATAGCATATATAGTTTTCAAAAAATCTTTCCTCCTTGAAATGAATTAAGTATAAACTCACTGATTTTATCAAATACGCAATTCATCCTTAAAAAAGCGCAATTCAGTACAATCATTTCTGTAAATAATGTAGCTTTCTGGATATTCGAATAACTTAAAACAGTTATTTATGATTCGAGTACAAAACCTTTCTAAATCATTTCAAAATATACAGGCTGTAAATGATATTAGTTTTACCATTAAAAAAGGAGAAATTTTCGGGCTCTTAGGTCCCAATGGTGCTGGAAAGTCTACCACACTCAATATGATGAGTACCATTTTAAAGAGTGATACAGGGCATATTTATGTCGATGGTAAAAATGGAAATGACCATCCAAAAAAATGTAAACACTTGATTGGGGTTGTCCCTCAAGAGATATCCTTATATGAAGATCTTTCTGCTTATAAAAATTTGCTATTCTGGGGAAATTTATATGGGATTCCTTCTCATATATTAAAAGATAGAATTCATACTACGCTAGAGTTGATTGGATTATTAGATCGAAAAAAAGATCTGATCAAAACCTATTCAGGAGGAATGAAACGAAGGATCAATATTGCTGCAGCATTGTTGCATCATCCAAAAGTATTGTTTATGGACGAGCCTACTGTAGGTATTGACCCGCAGAGTAGAAGTCATATTTTTGAAGTTATCGAAACTCTCAATAAACAAGGAATGACGATTGTTTATACTACACATTATATGGAAGAAGTAGAACGCTTGTGTGATCGTATTGCCATTATAGATTCTGGAAAAATCATAGCACAAGGGACACAAGCACAATTAAAAGAATTGGTACCAACGAAAGAAAGTATTCAGTTCGAATTTAATTTTCTTTCAGAAAGTAATGTAAATGAGCTAAGGGAACGTCTTCCTTATACAATGACTCGAAACAAAAACAAGTTGCTAATAGAAAGTACAATAAAAGAACTTTCTAAAATAGTTATAGTTTGTAATGAATTGAAACTAAATATCAAAGACATTCAACTAAACAAAGTGAACTTGGAAGCAATCTTTTTAAGTCTAACTGGAAAACAATTAAGAGATTAATAAATATCACAATCATCCATTTATAAAATAAGCTAGTATGATAATCACTATTTTAAAAAAAGATCTGAGATTGTATTTCTCAGATAAAAAAGGGGTCCTCGTTACCTTTTTATTGCCTATTATTATGATTACGCTATTTGCATTTGCATTTGGAGGTGTCGGGAAAAAGAAAAGTGCTCCCAAACCTTTAGGAATATTAGTTGTTGATAAAGATTCTACAGCAACTTCTCAAGAATTGATAACTAAATTAAACAACCTCCAAACCATTCGTTTGATTCCTTCTGAAGAAGAGAAAGCATTAGATCGTGTTAGAAAAGGAGATAATGTTGCTGCGTTAATTTTTGAAAAAGGATTTTCAGAAGCTATTACTACTGATGCAAATCTGCCAGTAGAATTAAAATACGATGCAGCTAGAGATTTACAAATGCGAATTGTACATACACTTTTAAAAGAAGGTTTTAAATATCATTTAAAAAAAGAAGATGCACCTAACGAAATAAAACTTAAAACAACTTCTTTAATCAAAGAGAGTTCTACTAAGGCACACCCTGGATTGGTGCAAGCAGTAGGTGGTACAGCAATTATGATGCTATTATTTAGTATTGCCGCTATTGGCGGTGGATTGCTAGATGAAAAAGAAGCAGGGACTTTAAAACGTTTATTAATTGCTCCTGTAAAGCCATTATACATTTTACTAGCAAAAATGGGAACCGCCATGATAGTTTCTATTTTGCAATTAACGGTTATGTTTGTTTTTGCTTGGTTAGCATTTGGATTACCTATTTTTATGGACATGTCCTCATTGATTATATTGATTTTATGTATCTCATTTGCAGTTTCTAGTTTTGGAGTTTTCTTAGTATCCACGGTAAAAACACGTCAACAATTACAAGGAATGAGTACTATTATTATTATTCTGATGTCAGCAATTGGAGGAAGTATGATCCCGATTAGTATGATGCCAGCATTCATGCAAAATATTGCAATAATTAGTGTAAATTATTGGGGAATTGAAGGCTTCTTCGATATTTTTTGGAGGCAATTACCTTTGGTAGATGTTCTTCCTAAAATGGGAATTCTGCTAGCTATTGGTTTAGGAATGACATTGATTTCTACCATATTATTTAAAAAGAATATTATTGCAATAGAATAATTTATTTGTTAGATCTAAGATTTTCAATAACCTGTGCATCTACCCAGAAGATATCCATGTTTTCGTATTTATCGGTTGGCTTTACTTTACCTACGTTCCTGTTAAAGAAAAGGTATTTTCCGTCTGGCGTTACACGTGCGCTAGATTCTGAAGCAGTTGTGTTTACCTTGTCACCTAAATTTATGGCCTCACCCCATGAACCATCTTGTTGGCGAAAACTGACATAAATGTCTGCTTTGCCATATCCGCTATCTCTTCAACTATCCCAAAGAATGTATGATTCATCATGCGCAATGAAAGGGTGAGCATTTGTGATTTCTTGAGCGTAATTTAATGTTGTTTTTTTAATGCATCTATTCTTTCTTTATGATTTTTACTATTACTAATTTCATAGGCTTTTGTGGCATATTTAAGTGCATTTTTAAAATCATTTTGATCTTCATAATAATCAATCATTGAATCATAAGCATTGGCATTTTTAGGATAATTTTTAATGTTAAGCTTAAAAAAAGCAAATGATTTTGATTTTGGATTGGGATTTAAAACCGATACCCTAATTGATTGATAAACCCTTCATCAGGTTTTACAGTATAACCAAAGTATTCAGATGTTTTTTTGTAATGATTTTCAATAAAATTTATCAAATAATCCGGAGTAGCAATTGGTTTTCTGAATTCATCATTAATATTGAAATAATATCAAGAAAAAACAGATTTTAATCCGTCATATTCTGCTATGAGAGGAATACTGCCATGATTCTCTTTTTCATAATAATTCCATTCAAATCTCAACTTATTTTGAATATTTTTTGTGGCTGTTTCGTTGAATTTTAAAATGGATCAAATATGGGTTGTTGCATCTGAGGTATCTTGCTTTACTCGTATAATATCCATATGCTCTCTTAATGTATTTGCTACTGCTAAAAATAGTGATTTGTTGTCAAACTTTTTTTGTTTTAAAATGTTTGTTGCTTCTTTAAGTAGTTCTTGATTATCCCACCACAAGCTTGGGTCAATCGCTATATAATTACTAAAAAATTCAGGATGATGAATTAACGTATTGATAACTAATAACCCACCTAAAGAATGCCCTATAACTGTTCTGTGTGATGTTGCAGGATATGTTTTTCCAATATATGGAATGAGTTCTTGATCTAAAAAAGCTGTAAATCTCTCACCGCCTCCATTAGTTCCTTCTGGAATACGACGACCATCCCTAGATACCTCCATAGTTGTTGGTGTTAAATCTAACATCCGATTTGTATTAGGAATCGCGACAATGATCATTTTAAGGATCTGACTATGTCTAACTAAGTAATTCATTAAAGTTATAGCTCCTTCAAAATGCACATTTCCATCAAGAAGATAAAGTACCGGGTTTTTTCGATGTATCTTTAGGTATATGAATCCAAATAGGGCGTTCCTCTCCTAAAATTTCTGAATAGATACGATCAATTTTTCCATTATAAATTTCAAGTATAGTTGTACCCTGTTGTTGAAAAGCATAAAGTTGATAGTTTATACATGAAATAGTGATTAAAAATAATAGAATAATTTTTTTCATCAGTATGTTGATTTTTATAGGCATTAAAGTTATATCTCTCTTTAGATATATAAATGATTACTTACTCTTAAATATTTTTAAAAAATGTAGAAATCTAACTTAAATTTGATTTAATCTATAATTATCAAAATTAAGGGTTTCCATACAATTAATTATACATTGTGTTTGGTGTATTTTTTTTACTCAGCTACCAATATTCAAAGATTCTAGATATTTTTCCTTTTTTAAACTCAAAAAATGTCATTTGAGGATCTCTTTTTATAATTTTATTATTTATTTTATCAATGTAAGCTCTTTCAACTACTACTGCATTTAATCCTGCTATCTTATTTGTTATTTCAATATCTACGGCTGTGCCATCATATCTGCCATTTTTTTGATTTCTTATATATCCATTATACAAATCTTCTCTGATATATGTTCCTCCATATTTTGGGTGGACATAAGTAAAGTCTTCTGTAAAAAGCTCAAAAATTTTATCGATATCTTCTACCATTGAATTTGCTTGAAATACGATTAAGTTTAAATCATAATATTTTTTAACTACAATTTCTAATGAATCTTTATGAGCGCTTGTAGCATCTTGGGCAATAATTTGATTTGTAGCCAAAAGAATTGAAAAAAGAGTAACTAATGTTTTTAGATGAGTTTTCATATTTAATTTTGGTTGTTTATTGAATTTTCACTGATTTACAATTTCTTTAATTCTTAGATTGTATACTAAAAAAAACAGGTTGATATAATTTTTTACAATTTTCATTTTTAATGGTTTATTCTAATGAGTTAGGCAACGTTTTTCTCACGCTATTAAAATACAAGATGAAAGAAATTCCCAAAGTAAAAATGGTTAATAGTACTGCGGAAACTCCAGTTGTAATATCGAATTCAAACATAGCTTTTACAGACGCTCTAAAAATACTCGGCAAATAGAAAGTCCAACTTAAAGCAATGATTATTCCAATAGTTAACAAGAGATTCGGTACTATTTTTCTTGAAGTTCCTATTGGTTTTCCTTTTCTTAACCATTTTTTACAAACCATTATAAAAATAATCAGAAATAATAAAACTAAAAACGGCAGATTTCTTACTGGATTAAAATAAATTTTAGAAGGTTTAAATGGTTCTTTATCTAAAAGAATACTTAAAACACCTAAACTTGTTAAAAATGCACTTTCTCCATAATTATTGGCTAAGACGATAATAGTTTTTTCTATTTCTGGGACAACTACCATAGCCGTATTGAAACTTTGTGTTAAACCGTTGTGAAAAAAGATTTTAGTACCTCTATATTGGTTGGTCGACCATCCTAAAGCATAATCTGCATTATTTTCTTCATTACGCTTAAATAATTGATCTGTTATGTTTTTTGAAATGACTGATGTTGAGTCATTATTAAAAGAATTCATAATTTCCCTTAAATACATTGACATGTCATTGGCATTACTATTTATATAGCCCCCAGAGATATCAACTTTATTATAATTATTTTCTGAAATCGGAATTATAGGATAATACAGAAATGGTTGGTATCCTTGAGCAATATTACTTGGCAATACAGCACTTGTATTTTTCAACTTTAATAAATCCGTTATTTCCTCTTTTAAGACTACACTATATTCTTTACCTGTAATTTCCTCTATTATATAAGTAAGAATTTGATAGTTAGTATTTGAATAGTCAAAATCTTTTATTGGATATTTATCTACTTTAACACTTTTTAATAATTCAATAAGTTTTAATATAACGCGTTCATCACTCATATCCTTATCGGGGAAGAAAGCTAAACCTATTTCGGCCGGTTGACCAGAAGCATGATTCAATAAATTTTTTATGGTTACTTTATCTGACACCTCTTTATTTTTATATTCAAACCACGACAAATACTTGACTACCGGGTCATGAATACTTAATAGTCCCTTTTCCTGAAGGCGCAATATCATCAAAGCTGTAAATGACTTACTGGTTGAACCAATAATAAAATTATCTTCTATAGAGACATTCCCAAAACTTTTAATATATTCTATTCCATCTTTATTTGAAACAGCAACGACCATACCTGGAACATTGTAATTGTTTTTAATTACTTCAAGATATTGAGTTATCTTATTTTTATTACTCTCAGGTGTACTTTGAGAGAAGGCAATGTTCAGCGTTAAACAAAACAATATTATAAAATTCTTCATATTTTAATGTTTTTAAATTTTTCTTCTGATTTCTTACTTTTAACCTCTTTGAGTACCCATTCTAATTCTGGATCTCTTTTTTCTAAACGATCTTGGACTGTTGGCAAGATTTCTATATCAGGCCTCACACCGTATCCATCCGGACTTACTTTAAAAGGAGTATCCATATAAATTAAACCTATACGAGCTCGGATTTTAGTATTTGGCAATTCGTAAATTTTAAATTGCCCTGCTACTGTTCCATTATATGCTCCTCCAGTTTCTTCTCCTACAAGAGTAGCGCGTCTATTACCTTGTAATTGTGTTGACAATGTTGATGATGCTGAAAATGAATTTCCATTAATAAGCACATAAATAGGACCTCTATAATGTAACAGATTTGGTTCTTTTTCTTTAGAAGCAGAAAACTTATAGTATAATTTACCTCCCTTTCTATTTGTTTTTAATAAATCTTGAGTAATAATTATTGGAGAAAGAATAACACTATATATTTTGCTACCAATTGATCTAGTATTACTCATTAACACTTTAAATGTAAGCATACGACTATTCACTTCTCCATAATTAACCATTTTAAAGATTTTATTAGTGAGATAGGTATATAAGTGTGTTATTTCTTTTAATCTACCTCCTCCATTATCTCTTAAATCAATTATTAATGCTTTTGAACCACGCTTATCTATTTCAGCAAAAGTTTCTGCATAAAACTCCTTATATTTTCCATTGGTAAACCCTCTTATTTTTAATACAGCTACTGAGCTATCCTTACCTACAAAATTTAAGTTTCGTGTATATTCTTTTCGAGAAGCAATGTAGCCATACTTGCTATTATACTTCTTTAGTGCTTTTCTTTCAGTTTTTTTGACTCGCTTTTCTTCTTTAGTGAGCTTCTTTTTATTTGAACCTGTTTTAGTTGAATCACTCTTTACTTTTGTTAATTCAGGTTTAAAGGTTTTTCTATATTTTTTAACAAAAATAGAATCAGAATTCTTAAGAGTTAATGTAATACTATCAAAGCGCCCTTTATCTATCCTATAATACCCCATAAACCATCTACCGACAGCTCTATTTTGACGCGTCTTATTATAACCATCTGAACCAATTATTTTTTTATATTTTGTAATCAACTCTTGAGGAGTTTCTTCATTTACTTTTACAACTTCACTACCTATCAATATAGAATCTTTGCCTCTTGCATTAACAATCCATAGTTTTCCATTTAAATACTCATAATCCAAATTATCAATATCAAACTTAGAATCTTTTAATGCTTTACGTTCTTTTTTTAAAAGTCGTTTCTCTGGAAGTCTTAAAGTTATATGTCCTTGACCTATTTGTTTTTTGACTGCTGCCAATTGCATAAAAAATGTACGGCTATCAACAGGTTTATTAATTGCCGTTTTTAAGCTATCAAATTTAAAATCTAAGGTTTCTTTAGATGTAAATTGATATATATGTGGATGGTGACGCTTTAACTGTGTGTAAAATTTATTTATATCTTCGTGTAAATCTGCTACAGGATGTAATTTTGTAATTTGAAGATTGTGTTTCTCTACTGATGCGCAAGAGACACATAAAATAATTAAGCAGAGTAAGGATATTTTTTTTGTCATTCTTAAATTGATGAATTTTAGTTATATAGATATAGACGTTATTTTTATATAAGTAGTTGCCTAAGAAAGAAAACTTAACATATCTTTCATTCCTATAATGAAAAAGCAAATTGATGTAATTTTTGATAACCTTATTTTTAATGATTTATTCTTATAAAGTCATTGCAACTATACGTAGCCTTCCTCTCCTATTGTTTTAATAAGCTTACAACCTTCTAAGTGTCCAGGTTTCATCACCTATATCATTATCTCCAAACTCTATGTCTTCTATTAGTCTAGTTTCAAAAATTAGCGTTGTTTCATTAAGGGTAGTAATTTCAGCAGTCACAGCAAGCGAATCAACAATAAGAGTTAAAGTATTTCCATTAATAATATAAGTAATATTATCCTCTACAAAGACACATTCTGTAAAACTATCAAAAGCTGTGAGAATACCTGTACTACCATTATTAAACACTATTGAAGGCACGTCATCGCAATCGCTCGGAAAAGGTGTTATCTCTCCACTAGAAGTCTCAACAATACTAAGGATTTCAAACTCTCCTACGATAAGCTTTTGTTGGTCATTGTTATCATCATCTGACGAACATGATAAAATAAGTAATGCCATAAGGCTACAAAGTAGTCGATAAGGGTTGTTATACAAGTTTGTTGTTAAAAGAAATCGTTTTTTCATTATTATAAAATATTAAAGGGTTATAAATTAATTGGAATAGAAACACTCGGTGTTCTTACTATCCTGTATCTATCATAGATCAAACTTTATTGATTACGTTTATAAAATTATAGTTTAACCCCACTTTAATGTACTAAATAGGATAAACACCATAATTAAATGATAAAACTATTTCGTCATTGATAAGCTGATTTTGTAAAAATACAGGCACAAAAAATACTGGGTTTGTAAAATCTTGCAAAAGATGCCTTTTTCTCTTAATCTATTCAATGTATATTATGCCAACCGCTCTATATCTTAATGAACTACTCGAAAAAGTTGTTTAATAATAGTCAAGCTTACATTTATAAAATAAAATGATCTTATACTTCAGCTCTATTATTTTTTAGGTCTATATGCTTCGATAATCTTTGCATCTACCCAGAAGATATCTGTGTTTTCGTATGTATCGGTTGGTTTTACTTTACCTACGTTCCTGTTAAAGAAGAGATATTTTCCATCTGGTGTTACACGTGCACCAAACTCTGAAGTATTTGTGTTTATTTTATCGCCTAAATTTATGGCTTCACTCCACGAACCATCTTCTTGACGAAAACTGACATAGATATCTGCTTTACCATATCCGTTATCTCTTCTACCATCCCAAAGAATATAGGATTCATCAGGTGCAATGAAGGGGTGAGCATTTGCACTTCCTGTGTTGATTTCTTTACCAAATGGTTTAGGTTCATCTCGTTTTCCGTTTATAAGTCGTGAGTACCGAAGAATGCCTTCTCCCATAGCGTCAAAAACATAGGTGCTTTTAGAAGAAGTAGTTAAACTCATAATAGGAATATCTTTAAATGGAACACCAAGACTTTTTATCTCTGACCAATCACCAGATTCAGTTCGCTCTTTATATCTTCTGCCCAAATGCATGATCTTACCATCGGGTGAGATAAAAGCTTGCCCTACTCTAGGTGATACAACTAATTTTTGCCATTGATTATCCTCTTTTTTAATCATCATAAACACCTGTTTTTTATCTTCTTCAGTGTTTCCTATTTCTCTAAGGAAATAAAATTCTTTTAGGTCGGGTGTAAAGACACCACCAATCTCCCAGTCATCAGTAGTTACAATGCCTGGAGCAAAAGGTTCAGGTGTAAGACCTGGTGGTTTTTGACCTAAATAAAGATTTTCTTTGTTTGAAGAATCATTCTGTTTTTTAAGATGTTCAATTATAAGTGCATCAACCCAAAATATATTGGCATAACTATCCTCAAAGCTTTCTCCCAATTTTACTCGGTGGAAGAAAAAATATTTCCCATCTGGAGTAACACTTCCAAAAGCGTCCTCCATATCAGAATTTATTTCTTCTCCCATATTAATAGCATTACCCCATGAACCATCTTCTTGACGAAAACTAATATACAAATCAGAGTCGCCATGCCCATTTTCTCTAACACTATCCCAAATTAGATAACTTTCATCTGGTGCAATGAAGGGATGACCTGTATATTTTCCTTTGTTGAACACTCCATTCATTGCTCGTGGTTTTTCACGAATACCGTCAATTATTTTAGAAACCCTGATAGTACCTATTGTATCTCGTTCATCAAAAACATAAGTTCCTAATGAAGAAGATGTAAGACGCATGATAGGAATTTTATCGAAATTAGATCCTAAACTTTTTTCTTCTGACCAACCAGAAGAGGTTTTCTCTCTATATTTATTTCCCAAATGCATTGTTTTACCATCTGTAGATATAGCCACTTCCCCAGTGCGATCTTCTGCGTATGTCTCATGCCACTTACCATTTTCATATTTAATAATATGCGTTTTAGGCTTTTCACCTTTTACCTGTCTGGTAAAAAAGAACTCCTTCATACCAAGTGCAAAAACACCCTCAATTTCCAGATTATCTGTTGAAACCATACCAGGCGCAAACGGTTCTGGAATGAGGCCAGGTGGTTTTTGTCCAAGATAAGAGCTTTCTGAAGCAGAGACATCATTAGTCACAGATTCCTGTTTTTTGGTATTGCAAGCATTAAGAAATAATGTTCCTGCAATAAGGAACGTAAAATGTATTTTTTGCATTGATGACAATTTGTGTTATAGATTATTCTTTAGGCCTTAGATCTTCAATCACCTTTGCATCCATCCAATAAGGGTTACCTGCTAAAACTCTACTTCCATCTTCTTTAGTCTTAAAATATCCTCTCCAAAAAGTAAAATACTTTCCATCGGGTGTTACTTTAGGGCGTTGTTCATAGACTGGGGTGTTTATTTGATCGCCCATATTAATTGCTGTTCCCCATGAACCATCTTTCTGTCTAAAACTAATATAGACATCAGGTCTGTTTTCATTTTCCTTTTCAGCATCCCACATTAAATAGGATTCATCTGGCGCTATAAAAGGATGAGCAATGTACTTCCCTCTATTAATCGCGCTACTCATTTTCTGAGGGGTTTCGTACTTGCCATTTATAAGACGAGAATACCCCATATAACCACTGCCATCCGAATCTAAAACATAGAAATAATACGTTCCTATAGCAGATAGTGTCCCTCCCCAAATAGGAATATCCTTGAAAGGCTCTTGACTATTCAATTCTTTATACCTGGGACTGAACCGCTCTCTATAATTATCGGTGTCAGATGAAGGAATAGATTTTCTAATCCAGTTATCATCTTTGTATTCCATAACAATTAATCTCTCAGGTTCGCCATTTACTCCACTAGCTCTGGCAAAAGAAAGTTCTGTCATATCTGGTAGAAACAAAACTTCAGTTTCAATATGTTCTTCAGTAGAAACAACACCAGGTGCAAACAATTTAGGAGTAAGACCTGGTGGTTTTTGCTTCAGATAGCGATTTTCTATAGGTGGAAAATTGGAATTATTTCCTTTCTGTTTTATGCTATTACAGGCATTAAGAAATAGTGTTCCTGCAATAAGTAAAATAAAATGTGTTTTTCTCATGGTCATTACTTTTTTATTCTGAAGCCACACGAAATCCAAAATACTCATATACTTCACCACTACTATCATTACCTCCATAACGAAAAGCAAGATTGGTATTGAAGTTCCAGCTACCACTTCGAATTACCCTGGCTTCTCCTTCTGCAGCTCCTTTAGGATTTTTTTTAGGACTGTTTGCATAATAATCGGCTGCAAATATATCCATACACCATTCCCAAACATTACCACTCATATCGTAAAGTCCTAATTCATTGGCTTTTTTACCTGCTACTGGATGAGCTTTATTATTTGAATTGTCTCTAAACCAACCTACTTCATCTATATTGTTTCCTCCACTATGCTTATATCCTTTGGATTTTTTGCCTCCACGTGCAGCATATTCCCATTCAGCTTCGTAAGGAAGTCGTACTTTTTTACCTAGTTTATTAGAAAGCCAATTCGTATAATTAATAGCATCTTGCCAAGTTACATTTACTATGGGGTAATTATCTTGCCAACCCCAACTAGGTTCTTTGGGCATAGTTACTCCTGTTTCATTGCAATAATAGCGATATTGTGCAACGGTAACTTCGGTTTCACTTATACGAAAACTATTTAGATTTACTTTGTGAGTAGGTCGTTGATTTTCTCTACCTAAACCTGTTTCGTCTCCCATTATAAAAGCTCCGCCTTTTATATGAACAAATTTTGGCAGCTTTTGTCCAAAGCTAATACCTGTTATAAATAGAAGAATTAAACATAATAATCGTGTTATTTTTTTCATTGTTTTTAGTTTTATTATTTTCAACATATAGTACATACTATTTCAATCTATGTATGTTATTTTACAAACATATCAAGTAAAATCAATGAAAAATTGTAAAATGGACGAACCGTGTCTTCTAACAGAAATAAATGTTTTAGTAACGGAAAATCTGTTAACTCCGTAGAAAGTATAAATTGAGCATTAGATTATTAAGATTCGTCTTTTTTAATAAAGTACCAGGTTCTTATTTTATATATTTATACGCTATGGCTAAAAGGAAAAATATAATTGATTGGGTTGTTCAGAACAGGTTAGTTTCACACTTTATATTTTGGTCTATACTGTTTATAAGTTTACCGTTATTGGCTGCATTAAATGATGGAAGCATAAAAAAAGCTATCATCTTCTCAAATCTAACCTATTTACCTGCCCAATTATTAGCCAGTTATTTTCTACTTTATTATCAAGTTCCTAAACTTTTATTCAAAAAAAAATACTTCAAGTTTGTAGTGTCTTTTTTAATATCTGCATACGTATTTTTAGTTATTTCTGAGCTTTTCTATTTGTATTTGTTTGAAGTATTTAGCCCTAACGATAGCAACGATAAAACTTTTATAGAAATATTAAACTCCCCATTTCATTTGGCTGTAGTTTATTTTCCCAGAGTATATGTTGTTGTTTTCTTAATGTTTATAGTAAAAGCTTTTAAGGATCGTTTTGAAGAGCGTCACCAGTTAGAAGTCTTACAAAAAGAAAAGGCGAATACCGAGCTTAAATTTTTAAAAGCGCAAACTAACCCCCATTTTTTGTTTAATACTCTAAATAATCTATATTCATTAACACTAGAAAAATCTGAAAAAGCTCCTGAAGTCGTTTTAAAATTATCTGATATGCTAGATTATATGTTGTATCGGTGTAAAGATCCTGAGGTGCCAGTAAAGCAGGAAATTGATTTGATACAAGATTATATAGACTTAGAATCATTACGTTATGGTAATAAGTTAACATTGAGTTTTACACACCATCTTCATGACCCTAATGTGATGATAGCGCCTTTAATCTTAATATCATTTGTCGAAAATGCTTTTAAACATGGTGCAAGTAATAATCTAAACAATTCGGTAATTAATATTGAATTAACTACAGATCAAAACCAACTTTGTTTTAAAGTTTTTAACACCCTACCTGTTAATACGCAAGACAATAAAGTAGACTCTTCCCGTTCTGGAATTGGGTTTTCCAATTCGCAAAGGCAATTGGAACTAAATTATAAAAATAATTATGATTTGAAAAACACAAAGACAGGTACTAGTTTTGAGATTGTATTAACTATTAATTTGAAATGATATGGGAATAAAATGTGTTGTTATAGATGATGAACCTCTAGCTATTAAAGTGCTTGAAAAACATATAAAACAAGTTCCTGAACTAGAGCTTATAGCAACCTTTGATAATCCTATTACCGCTGGGCAGTTTCTTCAAAGTAATGTTGTTAATCTCTTGTTTTTAGACATTCAAATGCCTGTGGTTACTGGTATTGACTTTATAAAAAATACGAGTATACAGCCCAAAGTGATATTAACAACAGCCTACAGAGAATATGCTTTAGAAGGCTATGAATTAGATATCATTGACTATTTATTAAAGCCAATATCCTTTATTCGGTTTTATAAAGCCATAAATAAGTACAATGCGTTGAATGCAAGCACCCAACATACTTTAGGTGAGCCATTAGAAATAAATAATGGCACAGTAGATCACATCTTTGTAAATTCAAACAAAAGGATGATTAGAATTGAGCTTGGTACTATTTTATATATAGATAGTATTAAAGATTATGTACGGATACACACTACAAATGATACCATAACCACAAAAGATAAAATAAGCACTTTTGTACAAAAACTATCTGCAGATTTTTTAAGGGTTCATCGTTCTTATATTATAAACACTAAAAAAATTGCTTCTTTAACCGCAAAAGATGTTGTTTTACTTGGAGGTATTGAAATCCCTATTGGCGCTTCTTATAAAGAAATTATTAAATTGATTAATAATTAATAACGTTAAAACTTTAATTATTTAGACCTTTCTGATAACCTTCATCATTTATTTATCTATATTAAAGAATTAAGAACGCCTTATACATGACTGTGAATCAATTAAATGTATGTTTGACTTATATTTATCTTTTTATTAATAAAAAAATATTACTCGATTAATATTTACTTGATAAATATGAAAATAGATTACGTTGTACTAGCTATGTAGTTCATCGATGAAACTCCTTTTCAGCGAAAAAAAACTATAACACAACAAACAAATTTGATATAAAATGTAGCAATTACGATCTTTAATTATGTTAAACCCTTAATCTATGGACGCGAATCTATCACTATTCAATCAGATCAATAGTTTATCGTATTGGTTTTTATTAGAGAGTAATTATAAAAGTTCTATAATGTTTGATGCTGAAAAAGACACCTATTATATAAAAATAAAAAAAGGTAGTCAACGACTTTACACACATCATATTAGTCATTTTAGTACTAAAAACAAACGTTTTTTACAATTTGAATTGGCAGCTATTGTTAATAGTTTACTCCACATTAAAGAAACTATTGTTAGCAAACAAAAAAAAATAGCTAATTGAATGGTTTTGAAACTACATTAGTGCAGGTTTTTTTTAATAAGAAAGACCTCTATTAATATTTTTAATTGCTTTTCAATTTAAATTGATTATTTAAAAAATCTGCCCCTCAAAACTATAAGTAAGATACCATTCAAAGAATAAACAACTATAATATTAACTAAAAAAAAACCTACACAACTTATATTGTTAACTTTTGTGAAACTATTTTAACAAATAGTTAAGCTAATAAATATGAATTTTTATTGGTTGTGAACTAAAAGAACTTGTTCTTTATTTTACTAGTGTAACTTTTACAGCATTCATTCCTTTTTGCCCTTTTTCCAGTTCAAAAGAAACTTTGTCATTTTCAGTAATTTCATCAACTAAGCCACTAACATGGGTAAAGTATTTTTCTTGATTTTCAGCATCAACTATAAATCCAAACCCTTTTGAAGAATCAAAAAACGATACTGTTCCATTTCTAATTGGATCAATTTCTTCTTTATCTCCTGCTAATGTTTTTGGAATACTTATTTCAATACTCTCAGCTTGTACTTTAATTTTTCTAGAAGGATCTGGCGGAGTATCTGTTAAATTACCATTATGATCTACATAGGCAAATTCAATTCCCTTTTTTCCATTCTCTTTCGCTTCAGCTTTTCGAGCTTCCATTTTCTTTCTCTTATCCTCACGTTTTTTTAAACGTTTTTTTTCTTTTTCACTCTTGTTAAATGTCTGTTGCGATTTTGCCATTCTTTTATTTCAAAATTTTAATCAATATTAGTAATTATCATTCAAAGATATCTCTTTACTTTAAACTATAAAGGGTATTATCCCTAGTTTTTTATATTAGCACAATTAAGATACTATATTTTAGATTAAATAATAGTAATTCTTACTTTTTTCTTTTTTAATCGAGTATTATTTAATTTAGAAACTAAGCTAGCAGCAATATTTGCTGGGATAGCTACAAATGCACAATCTTGTTTTAGCTCAATAAGGCCTAACTGATCTTTTGTAATATTACCTTGTTTAAAAAATAATCCAGCGATATCGCCTTTTGATATCTTATCTTTTCTTCCTCCAGAAATAAATAGAGTTTCCCAATTCATTATTTTTTTCTTAGCGTTGGGAAGAAGAGTTACATCTTTCATTTCAGAATTTTGAATAAATTCTGGTAAACTCTCATCTTTCCATTTAATAATATATGCGATCCCTTCTTCAGATACCCTAGCTGTTCTGCCATTTCTGTGAATAAACTCCTCTTTAAATAGAGGTAATTCATAATGAATAATATTTTTCATTTCTGGAACATCAATCCCTCTTGCTGCTAAATCGGTTGCAATTAATAATGGATTGGTTCCATTTCTAAATTTAATTAGAGAGCGCTCTCTATCTTTTTGTTCCATTCCACCATTAAAACAGCTATGACGTATATTTTTACTTTCTAAAAAAGCGCTTACACTTTGTATACTGTTTTTTAAATTACAAAATATAATACCTTGTTGGTTTCCTATGTAATTTAATAGTTGTAATAAAGTATCCAACTTATTTTTATCTGGAGAAATAACTGTTTTTAAGGTTAATTTTGAAGCTGAAACATTTAAATAGTTAATAATATTTGGGTTTTGTAAACCAACAAAATTTGGAATGGATATACCCTGTGTTGCAGAAGTTAATATGCGATTATTTAATGCAGGTAGCTTACTAATAATATACTTCATTTCGTGTTCAAAACCCACTTCTAGTGATTTATCAAATTCATCTAAAATTAAAGTATGAATATTATTTCTTAAAAAACGATTATTATCAAAGTGATCAGCAATTCTTCCAGGAGTACCTATTAAAATTGCTGGTAAATGTTTCAACTCTATTTTATCTTTTGAAATTGATCTACCTCCGTAAACGGCATTTACTTTATAACCGGACCCCATAGAGCGAATGACTTGTTCGATTTGAATTGCAAGCTCTCTAGATGGGACTAATATTAATACTTGAATATCTGCACATTCTATATCTAATTTGTCAAGCAATGGCAACGAAAAAGCTAATGTTTTTCCTGTTCCAGTTGGGGACAATAAAATTGTATTCGCATTTTTACTAATGCTAGAATGTGCTTCTTTTTGCATAGCATTTAATTCAGAAATATTTAATTTATTTAATATCTCTTCTTGCCTTTTTATTTGATTGGTCATTTATTTAAATTATAAATGTAATTTAGTTAACCAAGCAAAGATAGTTACTGTTAAAATTAGATAGCTATAAATAACAATCATAATTTGTGATTACCTTCCTGTTTATTAGGAAAATAATTTATTTTTTTTGCAAAAAATAAAACCTGATTAGCGTAAAAATCATTATAAGTGTAACATTTTAATTAATATTTAATCTGTATGATATTAAACTAAAAATATTAATATGCAACTTATAAAATCAATAAGCTCTTTACTACTACTATTATTATCTTACAGCAACAAAGCACAAAATTTACAAACTCATAATATTATTTACAGTAATCCTATTGACACTACTATAAAAATAGATGGTAATATCAATGATTGGCCATCTAATTTAAATCATTATCCAATTGAAAAACCTTTGCAAAGAATTAATAATAAAAATGAAGGGAATTTTTCTGCTTATTTTATGACTGGATATAATTTAAACCAAAACGCATTGTATCTAGCTATAGTGGTGGAAGACGATATGTATTTTTCAGATAAAGATAACCCAAGTATAAGAAATCAAGATTCGTATTCACTATATCTTAATGAGAAATATTCACGAGTTGGATCAGGTGTTGGTTATTATGCCATTACTGAAAATTATAAAGAGCTTATGAATGCTTCAAATAATTGGGATCCAAAATTAAAAGAACTCCTTGATTGGAAAAAAGTTGATTATAAAATAAGTACAAAAGATAAACAAAGGATTTATGAATTAAAAATTACATTACAAAAACCAATATATGATGGTAGGGTTATTGGATTAGATCATATAATAAATGATGTAGACAAGGACTCACAAACTAGATATGGGTGGGTTAATAGCAGTAATAAAGATGCTACTTCTCAGCCTGGAAAAATAGGTGCTCTAGTATTTCATGAAAACCCTAGAAAGTTAGGAACAATTACTGGTAAGGTTAGCTGGAGGGATAGTGCAATAACTACCAAACCAGAAGGAGTAATTTTAACTTCTAAAAAAAACAATAGGTTTTGGATATATCTTCCAGTTGATAATGATGGAAGATTTTCTACACTTTTACCTAAAGGAGAATATGTTTTGACACCAGGAAAACTTGCTTTTTTTAGCGGCTATACCTTTTATAAAGCAAATAGTTCTATAACTAAAACCATTAAAGTCAAAGAAGGTATTTTAAATGATGAAGTAAATTATTATTTACAACCAGAAAAGACACCCTATTTTGAAGAAGAAGGAAACTTTTTATATGATATAAGTGAAAATGGAAAGCAAAAAATCGACGAAACTATTAAAGCACATATGCAGTTTTACGGTATTGAAGGTGTTGCATTTGCAGCATTAAAAAATGGAAAAATAACTTATCACAATACTTATGGAGTAAAAAACAATTATACTAAGGAGAAAGTTACAGAAGAAACACTTTTTGAAGTGGCATCCATTACAAAACCAGTATTCGCATATGCTGTCTTACGATTATATGAAAAGGGATTAATCGATCTAGATAAACCTTTATATGAATACCTTCCTTTTGATATAATTTCTGATGATGAGTATTCAAAATTGATAACTGCACGAATTGTATTATCTCACCAAACAGGATTACCAAATTGGAGGCGAAATGGAGTTTTAAAATTTAAATTTAAACCTGGGACAACTTTTGGTTATTCTGGCGAAGGTTATGAGTACTTAAAACGAGTTATAGAAAAAATAACTAATAAAGAAATTAATGAAGTTTTAAATGAAGAAGTAGTTACCCCACTTGAATTAGAGCATATGTATTTTAAAAAAAATGAATATGCTGCTAAATACAAATCAAGTGGACATTATAATTCTTATCCTGGGAAAATTGATTTACCTGAAAATCCATGGGTAGCTGGTTGCTTAATTACTAATGCTAAATCTTTTG
The DNA here is from genome assembly GCA_003443635.1 of Flavobacteriaceae bacterium. Lineage (NCBI taxonomy): Bacteria > Pseudomonadati > Bacteroidota > Flavobacteriia > Flavobacteriales > Flavobacteriaceae > Flavobacteriaceae bacterium. The sequence goes on from CP031964.1 coordinate 2,025,060, forward strand.
CAAAATTTATAATTGCTTTGCAAAATCGTAAAGGATTAAAACCAGAAACTTTTGAAATGATGCTATCTTATCATACTAATGTACCTCAGGATTTTAGAGAAAATATTTGGGGATTTGATGAATATATGGGTTTAGGTCTTTTTGTTGAAAAAACACCTTTTGGTAATGTGTTAAGGCATAGTGGCGATAATGGTGATTTTCAAGCTGTTTTTAAACTATATGATGATTTAGATATGGCATACATTATTATGTTAAATAGCAATAGTGGACATTTTCTTCTTGATAATATTGAAAAAATCTTAATAGATGTAGATGAATTAAGTAAAATTAAACAGTGAGTAAATAGAAGTATACCTTTATGACAGTCTTTTTTTGAAAAATACTTTAAGAAACAGCTAGTGGTATTATTGTAATAAATTTGAATAGGTATATTTACAAATGGATTACGAAAAAGAATTGTCTTTTGTTAATGAGATTGATTGTTATTGGGAATCAACTGAAACTGGTAATTACCCTACTCTACCTGAGCCATATATAAATTTATTTTTCCCTATTAAATTACCTCTAGAAGCAAAAATTAAAGGAATTACTTCTAATTATGATTATTTAAAAATAGAATCCAAATTATTTGGAGTTAGACTTTATCTTAGAGGGTTTTATTATCTTAAGTTAACCCAATGCTTTGAAATTTCGGATAAAATCGTTGATTTAAAACAAATTGGTACAGGTGCAGAACTTTTATTATCAAAACAGATATCAAATGCTAAAACGTTTGAAGAAAGGGTAGTTATTTTTAAAACATATTATAATAAGAAAAGAAAAAAGTTTCTTACTAAAAAAGAATTGAATATATCTATAGCTTTACAATATTTAAGAGAATCTTATAAAGATGAAAATATAATTAAAAATTATGCTAGAATAGTAGCTTTATCTCCAAGAACAATTAATCGATGGTTTGTAAAAGATATAGGAATTAATCCAAAAAAAATATCTAGAATTGTTAGATTCCATAATGCTTTATCCTGCTTACATTCATATAATACCAAGGGATTTTATTTTGATTTTGGCTATTACGACCAAGCACATTTTATTAAAGAATTCAAAGAATTTACTGGAAAATCTCCAGAAAGTTATTTAAAGAGAGTGTCCGATTTATACAAGACTTAATAATTTATAATAAATATTTTTGATGTATAAATTTTAAAACATGATACTAAAAAGGATTTATGCATATTTAATTGACTATCTAATTATTCTAATTTATGCCGGATTACTATTTTTATTAACTCTTTTGATTTATAAACTCATTGGAAAATCTCCAAAACCACAAGGTCCTATTATAGGGAATTTAATAAGTTTTTTTACTCTTACGTTGCCAGTATTTTTGTATTTCTATTTATATGAAAGTAGTTATAAAAAAGCAACTTTAGGAAAACAGAAACTTAAATTAATTGTACTTAACAATTCAAAAAAAAATATTTTAATTCGAGTGGTTTTTAAAATAATACCCTGGGAAATTGCACACTTTGGGATACATTGGTCAGTTTTTTATTCAACTCAAAATTCAGATATTCCGCTTTGGAATTGGATAGTTTTAATTAGCCCTCAAGTTATTGTTCTAATTTATTTTATTAGTATTATTATTAGTAAGGGAACAGCAAGTATATATGATAGAATAGCAAAAACAAAAATAGCAACTATTTGATATTTAATGAGAAAACATATGCCATCTCAATGATTAATACACTATTATCATCATTCTTTTCAGAATTTTTATATTTGCTACTAGTCATGAAAATCAAAAAATGATGAAAAAAATTATTAAATGGTTTTTAATTATAGTAATCATTTTGGGTATTGGTTTATTTGGAGCATATAAATACATGATTTCTCAAACAAAAAAGGCAAGCCCAGAAGATACTGTTGTTTATAATCAAGAAGACTTAAATCTTTCTGTTTTTTATAATCGTCCATCAAAAAAAGGACGTGTTATTTTTGGAGACCTTGTCCCTTATGGAAAAGTTTGGAGAACTGGAGCTAATGAAGCTACTACTTTTGAAACTAATAAAGATATTTCGATCAATGGTAAAAAACTTCCTGCTGGCAAATATTCATTATTCACAATTCCAGGAAAAAATAGTTGGGAAATTATCTTCAATAGTAAAAGTTACTCTTGGGGAGTTAAAGGCAGAAACGAAGCTTCTTTAGAAAGAGAATTTGATGCGCTTGTTACTAATGTTTCAGTAAGTGAGATAAGTGAGGTTGAAGAGTTATTTACTATTTCTTTTGAGAACACTCCTGATCTTGCTTTGCTATTATCTTGGGATCAAACAAAAATAGTTATACCTATCCAACAATAGCAATTTTATAGGGTATTTAAAACTCAACTGTTTTTTCTATAGTTTCTTTTATTATCTTTTCTGCTATTTATAAAATATACTCCTGTTAAAAGTACACAAGCTGCTATAATAGATTGAAGTGTAATTTGCTCTTCTAAAAAATACCAACCTAATAATAGAGCTATAACTGGATTCACATAAGCAGATGTAGCTACTTTTTCTGTAGAAACTACTTTTAGTAAATAATTAAAAGAGGTGAAAGCAGCAATACTTCCAAAAAATATTAAGCATATTAGTGAGGTTTGTGTTTCAAAACTCCATACCGTAGGCAGCGTCCATGTTTCTTGAAATATTAAACTACCGACTGCTAACATTACCCCTGCTGTGATCATCTGATACCCTGTAGCAATAAAAAAGTTTTTTGGAATATCTGCTTTAGCAACAAAGAGGCTTCCAAAACTCCAGCATAAGATACAAGTAAAAATCATGATAATCCCTATAGTACTTCCGTCTTGCATTGTTAACTCTTGCTGGCTTATTAATAAATACATACCTATTACCCCCAATAATATTCCTATAATAGATTTAGGCTTTATTCTTTTTCTTTGAATTGCTCTCATTAATATCAATATAATAAGAGGTTGTAAAGATGCTTCTAAAGCAGCAAAACCACTATCTACAAATTGTAAAGCCCAAACTATAACACCATTACCATAACCAAGGAATAAGAAGCCAGCAAAAAAACAATTAAAAAATTGTTTTTTTGTAATAGCTAAACTTTTCCCCATGGATTTAGCTATTAAAAATATGATAATACCAGCTGTAGTAAAACGTATGGAAGCTAACATAAATGGAGGTAATTCAGTAACGGCTATTTTATTCCACAGATATGTGGATCCCCAAAATACATAAATAGAGAAAAAAGCTAGAATAATAAGCATTGTACGCTTTTCCATAGTTGAGATACCTTTTTTACAAGCGCGAAAGTACGTTTTTTAATACATTAATTGAGTTAATGTTATTGAAACTATATATTAAGTGTTTTAAAGATTAAATTTGTTAAACCAATTATATTCAAATAATTATAGATATACATCGTTAAATAAACATACATTAACCTACAAATGATGAAATCAATTTTTAAACTATTTTTATTTTTAAGCATCTTATTTTCTTGTAGTGATAGTATTTTAGATAATGAAATTACTCCTATCGCCACAGATATAGAAATCATAAATGCATTCCCTAATCTTCAATTTATTCGTCCTTTAGATTTGCAGAGTCCAAATGATGGGACTAATCGAATATTTATTGTTGAGCAACGAGGCATTATTAATGTTTTTGAAAATAGCTCTACGGTAACATCCAGTAATATTTTTTTAAACATAGAATCTATTGTTGATGATTCTGAAGATGAAATGGGGTTATTAGCACTTGCATTCCACCCCAATTATCAAACTAATGGTTATTTTTATGTAAACTATTCTTTATCAAGAACATTATCGGTAGTATCTCGTTTTCAAGTTTCACCTCCAAACTCTGCTATAGCAGATCCAAATAGTGAATTGAGGTTATTAGAAATACCACAGCCTTTTACTAATCATAATGGTGGTAAACTAGCTTTTGGACCCGATGGTTTCTTATATATATCTTCTGGTGATGGAGGCTCTGCAGGAGACCCTCAAGGGAATGCTCAAAACAGAACGAATTTGCTTGGCAATATACTTAGAATTGATATTGATAATACTGAAAACGGATTAAACTATGCTATTCCAAATAATAACCCATATGTAGGGAGTCCTACTTTTAGAAATGAAATTTTCGCATACGGATTAAGAAATCCATGGCGAATTAGTTTTGATATACAAACAGGAGTGTTATGGGCAGGTGATGTAGGGCAAGATAATTTTGAAGAAATTGATATTATCGAGAATGGTAACAATTATGGATGGAATATTCTTGAAGGTAATAACTGTTTTCAAATGACTATTTGTGATGCGTCTAACTTAACATCTCCAGTATTTCAATACTCCCATGATAATGGTGATGTGTCAATTACTGGAGGTTATGTTTATCGTGGTAATAATATACCGCAATTACAAGGGCGCTATGTATATGGAGATTTTGTCTCAGGTAGAATTTGGTCTTTTAGTGCAGAATTAAGTAGTAATCCAGATAATGAACTTATTGAAGATACTGATTTAAATATTGCCTCATTTGGTACAGATATGAATAACGAATTATATATCTGTGCTTTTGATGGTGCTATTTATAAATTTGAAGAAAACTGAATATTATTAAAATTTCATGAGAATTGTTAACTGGCACTATTTTTGACGACTATTAAATAATATTTTAAGATATTTTTATATATCTAATTAATCTTAATAAAACTTATTATCACTAACTTTATAAAAAAATAAAAAAATGAAAAAAGCAATTACATTATTAGCCATCTTTTGTATTAGTTTTGGGTTTTCGCAGCGCCCTATATTTGTTGACTTATCAGCTCAAGCTGAACCATTATTCTCTAATAAATTATATCATCCTCCCGTAGCTGCAATTGGTACACCTTATGTAAATGAAGAATTTTCTTTTGCAAAAATAAATAATTCTAAAGAGCTTTATTTAGTACGTTATAATGCTCATCAAGATGTTATGGAAGTTAAAAAAGGTGAAAATACAGAAATAATAGTATTAGATAATGAGAAGAATTATGTTATTTCTATGAATGGAAAAGAATACATAACAACAGCTTTTGATAATGGGGAAAGAGGTATAGCTCATATTGTTTGGGAAGATACTGATCATGCACTGTTTCAAAAAGAAAATGTAAAATTTTCTCCAGCTACTAAAGCTAAAACTAGTTATGAAGCGTCTACAAAAGCTAAATATTCTGAAATAACTAACTCATATTATGTAGATTTTGGTAATGGTTCTTTAGTTCAGGTTCCTAAAAAGAAAAAGAAATTTTATGCTCTATTTTCAGATAATACAAAAAATGTACAACAGTTTGTAAAAAAAGAGAAATTGAAAATTGATAATAAAGAAGATTTAATTAAGATTCTAAATTTTTATTTCTCTTAAACGAATCTTAAGTAATAAATAATAATAAAGACCTACTCTAATCAGTAGGTTTTTTTTATGCTATCATTCTTCTTTTTGATCAAGGTTATAGAATAAAGTATAATTATGAAAGTTTGATTTGTAATAAGTTTATTACATCATAAAGAAATAAAGCATTACTTTAATTGGCATTATTTTTGTCATGTTGCTTGTATCTTATAACTAAATAATTTATAAAATGAAAAAAACAATTATAGTATTAGTCGTTTTTAGTATTACTTTTGGGTTCTCTCAAAATAATGCTGATCAATTTGGTATTAATTCAGGAATTTTTCCACCAAATAAATCGTATGATCTTCCAGAGGAAGCAATTGGCACACCATATGTAGATAATGAATTCTCCTTTGCAAAAATAAATAAATCTAAAGAGTTTTATTTAGTACGTTATAATGCTTATCAAGATGTTATGGAAGTTAAGAAAAATGAGAAGACAAAAATTATAACATTAGATAATAATAAAGATTATGTTATTTCATTAAATGATAAAGAATATATAACTAGAACTTTTGCTTCTGGCGAAAGAGGTATTGTACATATTATTTGGGATGACATAGATCATGCACTGTTTCAAAAAGAAAATGTAAAACTCACTCCAGCGACTAAAGCTAAAACTAGTTATCATACATCTATAAAAGCCAAATACTCTGAAATAAGCAATGAATACTATATGGATTTTGGTAATAAATCTTTAATAAAAGTTCCTAAAAATAAAAAGAAATTTTATGCTCTATTTTCAAATAGTGCAAAAAATGTACAACAGTTTGTGAAAAAAGAAAAATTAAAAATTGATAATAAAGAAGATTTAATTAAGATAGTAAAATACTATTTTTCTTAAAAGAGAAATAATTTTAAATTAGAATACAAAAAAGATCTGCTATAGAGCAGATCTTTTTTTGTGTCATTTTATTTTAATATTATTATTAATTAGAAGCTATCTTTTTTTCAATTTCTTTTAAAGCTACTACTCTTCCTTGATACCGAATACTCTCGCGATTACTACTGTTAACGGTAAGATAAGTATTCCCTTTTGCATTTATAATTAAATGTATTTGCAAACTTTCCTGAGATTTATTAGTTATAAATTTAACATCTATTCTACGCTTAGAATCTTTATATGTAATTTTTAAATCTTCAATATTGTTTTTAAATTCAAAACCGTTATCATCTCTATTGTTATAGCTCGTAACTCTATAGACTTGACCAAAATATGGTAAAGATATATTAGCAAACTCATAATTCAGTTTAATATAATTTGTATTACCTATTAAATTAATCCTATTTCCTTGAAAGATATTATTACCTCCACTAAAATTTATTTTAGTTATATCATTACCTAAAGGAAATGCCCAAGATGCTTCAAATTGAAATTTGCCAGATTCAATTAATTCTTTCATTTCGTTATATGCAGCTATACTTACTTCTTTTTTTAAAGCTCTTTTTTCAGATTTAGATTGTGCAGTAATTATTCCAAATCCAAATAATATCATTAATAATAAAATCTTTTTCATATCTAATTGTTTAATAATCAGTATAAATATAGCAAATATTATACCATATTCAGTGCTTTAAATAAAGTTTAACGTATATGACTTCCAGCATTTACATCTATAGTAGCACCAGTTGCATGATCCATTAATCCACTACACATTAACCCAATAAGTGGTGCTAAATCTTTTGGTTTTGTTAATTCATTTAGAGCAATTTCATTAAGAACACGTTCTTCACCATACTCAGCAATAAACTGTTCAGCCATTTGTGTACGAGTAAACCCTGGAGATACTACAAAAGATTTTATATTATCTTTTCCAAAAGAACGCGCCACACTTCTTGCCAGTGAGGTAACACCTCCTTTAGAAGCTGCATATGCAAGATATTCTTCAGTTTCTCCTCTAAACACAGCACGGCTGCCTATATAAACAAACCTTCCTTGTTTATGTTTTTTATAATGATCTATCCCTAATTTAGTTAATAATCCGACAGAATTTAAATTAATATCTAATGTTTTTCTCCAAACAGACATCCAATCATTAGTGTTAATTTTTGTTGAATGCTCTATAAAAACTCCTGCATTTAAAATAATGGTATCTATGGTTTCAAAAATATTTTCTACTTCTTCAAAAAGACGAAATACATCTGCCTCATTTGCTAAATTAGCTTGAAATATTTGAGATTCATTTCGATATTTATTAGCTAGTTCTTCTGCTGAACTTCTATTACTGTTATAATGAATGGCAACTTGAGCTCCGTTTTGCATTAAAAAATCGGCAACGCCTTTTCCTATACCATCAGAAGCTCCAGTAACTAATATTTTTTGGCCTGTTAAATCAATTTTAGTCATTATTTATAAAATATTTTTAACCCAACCTCCATCTACAGCTAAAGAAGTTCCCGTAATATAACTAGCACGTTCACTAGCTAAAAAAGTAACTGCTGCAGCAAACTCTTCAGGGTTGCCAAAACGTTTTAATGGTATTTCATTAACTGCATTACCAAAATCAGGATTATTATCAATTAATGTTTTTAAACGATTGGTTTGTGTGTAACCAGGCATTACGTTATTAACTGTAATGTTATCTGAACCTAGTTCGCTTGCTAAAGTTTTCATTAAACCAACGACCGAAGCTCTTACTGAATTTGATAGTATTAAATTTTCAACGGGTTGTTTTACTGCTTGAGAAGTAATCGAAATAATACGACCCCAAGGTTGTGATTTCATACCTGGCAAAAAACTTCTAATCATAGATACTGCACTACCCAATAACAATTGATAAGTTGCATCCCATTGTTCTTGTGTTAAAGTTTCAAACCTACCAGCTGGAGGCCCTCCAGTATTAGTAACTAAGATATCTATATATTTAAATTCGTCTAGCGTAGATTTAATCACCGAATTACGCTCTGCTTCAATAGATAAATCCCCTACAAGAGCTAAAACATTTCCGCTACCAATAGCATCAATTTCTTGCCGAGTTTCTTCTAATAACTTTACGTTACGACCATTAATTATAACGTTAGCGCCTTCTTTAGCGAGTTCTAAAGCAACACTTTTGCCAAGTCCTTGACTTGATGCTGCGATAAAAGCATTTTTATTTTTTAAACCTAAATCCATAGAAATTATGAATCATTCCTTAAGTAATCATCGCTTCCATCTAACCAATCTTCACGAATTGGTGTCCATGTGTCAATTTCTTCAACATCTGTTACCATTAAGGCTTCATGAGGGACATTTGCAGGAATTACAACTACATCTCCAGAATGCATATCAAATGTTTCTTCTTTATTCTCTCCAAACCAAAAGCGCATTGTTCCAGAAACAACCTGAGTTACTTGCTCATTAATATGTTGATGTAATGGTACTGAGAATCCAGCTTTAAATTTCATTCTAGCGATCATTACTTTTTCGCCATAAACTAATTTACGTTCCATTTTAGGGCCTACTTGTTCTGTTGGAACTTCATCCCAGTTCACTCTTTTTACTAAGCTACTCATTTTTATATTTGGTTTAGATTAATATTAAAACAAATATATTTAATAGTCTTTAAAAAAATCTTAGTAAAATCATAAACTTATTCTTCTGGGGGATGCCCATGAATTTCTTCAAAAATTGTATCAAAATTTTCTCGTAAATAAGCTCTTAATTTTTTACGATAATCATCTCTTAACCAGTCTACAAAGTTGTGAGTACTTTTACTTATACATTTAGTATAACGTTGTATGCGATAATCAATATCATCACCTAATGATTTCATTAAAATTAAAGCATCAAAAATATCTTCACTATTTTCTATACAAATTTTTGCATGCTGTTCTATAGATCGCTTTAAAACAACTTTAGAAGATTCCCCGTTTCTAATTGATTCTAAGTATGTTTTTCTAATATCAAAATACACTTCCTTAGAGTTAGCAAACTCAGCTCTTAAAGCTTCAGGCATTTCATACCTAAAATTGCTTTCTAATTCCTCATCACTTAACAACCCATTTAAATAATAATCTGGAGATCTAAATATGCGTTGCCAATCTAAATCTGCTCCCCAGGGTCCGAATCGATGAAAATTATTACCTAAATCAATAACATCAAATGTATCTTTATTATCTAAAATACGAGAACCTCTTCCTATCATTTGATAATATAGAGTTAACGATTTTGTTGCTCTATTTAAAATGATTGATTCTACAGTAGGCTCGTCAAACCCAGTTGTTAAAATACTTACAGATGTTAAAATAGCATCAGGAGTATTTTTAAACCATTCTAATATCGCTTTCCTTTCTTTTTTAGATGCAGTATTATCTAGATGGGCAATTGGCAAGCCTAAACGTCTAAAAGTATCATAAACCATTAATGAAGTTTTAATACCGTTATTAAAAATTAAGGTTTTTTTACCTTTTGACCGCTCTTCATACGCACTAGTTAGTTTAAAGAGCATGTCTGAATTAGTATATAAATCTTCAGAAGATTTTACTGTATAGTCTCCATTTGCACCTACTACTAAAGAAGTTAATCCTACATTATAAGAAAACATTTCTGCTCTCGATAAGAATTTATTTTTTATAAGAGATTCTATTGACTCGCCTACAATTAATTCGTCATAGTTATCAGTCATTGGCATGTCAATATTAGAGCTTAAAGGTGTTGCCGTAACTCCTAATATAAATGATTGATAGAAAAATTTGAATAATTTTGTAAAGGAATTGTAATGTGCTTCATCAATAATTACTAAACCTATATCAGAAATATCTAATTTATTGTCATTTAATCTATTATTTAGAGTTTCAACCATAGCGACAAAACAGCTATAATCATTTTGATCATCCAGACTAGCCTTACTATCTATAACCTTATTAATAACACCAAATTCTGTAAGCATATTAGAAGTTTGCTTACATAATTCTATACGATGCGTTAAGACTAAAACTCTTTTTTTATGATGTTTTAAATATTGCCTAACAATTTCCGAAAAAATAACAGTTTTTCCACCCCCTGTTGGTAATTGATATAATAAATGATAATCTTTAGGCGCATCTTCAAAGCTTTTAAAAATTTTACTAATAGCACCTTTTTGATAACTATATAAATCTTTACCTGTTTTTCTTTCTTCTAATTCTGTAGTTGATATTATGGACATAGCAATTTTTGTGACGCACAAAAATACAACGTTTTAAAAGTTTTTAAAGAGTGATATTGTTAAATCTTATTAACTTTTAATACAATTTATTAAAAATTAGAAATTAATTCCATCTAATGTTTGTATTCTGATTTAAACAAGAAAAATCAGGTTCTTTATAAGGGGCATCTAAAAATTCTCTAGATATATTAAAAAAACAAGAATTAAAAAAACTATGCCCGTCAGATTTAAATTCTGCATAGTAAGAATTTGATAAATTCTTACTTGCTAAAATTGCATTTCGAGGAGGTGTTACGGGATCAAATTTCCCATTAGCAATAAGTGTTGGAATGTCAGAAACAACAGGTTCATTTTCAATAGGTAAGGATCGGTAAGGATGCCATTCTTCTAATAGTTTAATATCTGAAGCAAAATAAGCGGGAATTAATGCTTTTTTTGAATTAGAATTTGCGTTAGCAAAAAATGCTTTAGTACGTTCACTTGTAAACGGTAATTCATCATTAGCGTTCATGGACATGTTCATTGCAAAATTTATAAGATTTGATACATTTATCGTTGGTTGTAAACCTCTTTTAATGATATCAACATTTTTATTATTAACAGCTTTAATAAATAAAGGAATTTGTGCTATAGTTGCTCTACTATATAGCATTTGATGCACAGCTAGTAACATATCTTGAGAGTTTAGTATAAACGAATTTCCGTTTAAGTCAAATTCATAGGGAGTTTTGTCTAAAATATCTAAAGCTTTAAAAAGCTCTTTTTTTAAAGCTGGGTAACGCTTACTACAATCAAGATCATTATTACATTCTTGAAAAACACCAAACAGAGATTGTTCAAAATTATTTATTAGATCATCATATAAACTAACCTCTGGTGAAAACACTCCGAAAATGGTTCCAGTTCTAACCGCCTCAGGAAAATCTCTCATAATGGTTAACGCCAATCTTGATCCGTAAGATCCACCATAAACATTCCATTTTTCATAACCAAGATGTTTTCTTAAATCTTCAAAATCAGCTGCATTTTCTTTACTATTGTAGGCAGAAAGATCTATTTCTTTATCTATAGCTATAGATTTACATTTTTTTAGCAACTTGCGCATTTCATGATATTCACCTTCGGGAGAAAGGTTTTTAGCTAAAACTGCAAACATTTTAGAGCCAAAATCAGAACAAATTGAATTAGATAACCCAGTACCCCTTTGATCCATTAAAACAATATCTCTATCATTTCGTAAGTTATTATTTTCCCAAAACCGTTCCATAAAAAGTGTAGGTGCTCCTGGACCACCTTGTAAATATAAAATAGGGTGTTTTTTAGAATTAGAGTTCCTTGATTTTATAACAACATAAGCTAACTTTATCGTTTTATTATTTTTAAGCGTTCTATTTTCTGGAACTTCAATAAACCCTGATTCTCTTGTTTCTGTATTTTCTATTTTTAAACTTAAATCTTTATGTGACGTTTTAGTTGAGCTGTTACAACTTATTAAAAAGAATAAAATAGCAACTAATATTAATTTGATTTTCATATTTTTTAATTTGATCGATATTAACAAAGATAACTGTCATTTTAATACGTTAAGTATTGATTATGGACAAAAAATGCTTATGGTAACATTTATTAAGGTATTGTTAATACTTCCTTATGTTAATTTATAATAAATATATTTGAACACTAACACTAAAATACTACCAAAACTATGCAAGTTTTAAAAGCAATGCTTAGCTTTAAATTTCTTAAGCGATTAGGTTTTATTTCCTTTTTATGTTTAGGTTTAATAAGTACAGCACAAAAAAAAGACTCCTTATCTAATCAAACAAAATTTAAAGGTTTACCTCTTGAAAGTGGAAGAGTTTTAAAGTTTAACACCACAGAAGGTACTTGGTTATCTTTAGATATTAGTCCAGACGGGAAAACAATCATTTTTGATATGTTGGGTGATTTATATACTATCCCTGTAAGTGGTGGTAATGCAACTCGTATTACAGATGGATTAGCTTTAGATACCAATCCACGTTTTAGTCCTGACGGCAAAAGCATTGTTTTTACTTCAGACAGAAGTGGAAATGATAATGTTTGGACAATGGAATTAACTTCTAAGGAAACCCAACAAATTACTAAAGATAAAAAGGGAGAAGTACAATCTGCAGATTGGTCTCCTGATGGTAATTATATAACTGTGGCTAAAGGCAAAAGAAGCTTAAAATTACATTTATACCACAAAGATGGCGGTGGCGGTACTCAACTTATTAAAGAGCCTAGAAATTTAAAAACAATTGAGCCTACATTTAGTCCAGATAATAAGTATATTTATTACTCAAGACGTACTGGAGCATGGAATTACAATGCACAATTACCACAATACCAAATAGCACGTTATGATCTTGAAACTGGGCGTTCTGCGACAGTTACATCTAGATATGGATCTGCCTTTACTACAACTTTATCTAATGATGGAAATTGGATGGTATATGGTTCACGTTATGAAGAAAAAACAGGATTGGTTTTACGTAATTTAAAATCCGGCGATGAGAAATGGCTAGCTTACCCAGTTCAAAGAGACGAACAAGAATCTGTAGCGCCACTAGGTGTTTTACCTGCAATGACATTTACTCCAGACAATAAAAATGTATTAGCATCATATGGTGGTAAAATATATAAAATCCCTGTTTCTGGAGGCAATGCTATAGAAATTCCTTTTAATGTTAACGTAGAATTAGCAATAGGTCCAAAATTAGAGTTCAAATATCCTATTTCTGATGAGAAAGAAATGTTTGCAAATCAAATACGCTATGCAAAACCTTCACCAGATGGAAAACAATTGGTTTTTAGCGCTCTTAATAAATTATATATTATGAAGCTTCCTAATGGAAAGCCAAAACGCTTAACAAAAATGGATATCGCAGAAACTCAACCAAGCTGGTCTCCAGATGGTAAAGAAGTTGTGTATACCACTTGGTCTGAAGCAAATGGAGGACATCTTTACAAAGCTGGAACTGCTAATAATTCAACTCCTGTTAAACTAACTAGAGAATCTGCTTTATATGGTACACCTGTATGGGATGCAAAAACTAACCGTATCTTATTTACTAAAGGAAGTGCGCAGAATTTTAGAAATGCTTATTTAAGAGGCGCTTTTTCTGGTGCTGAAGATTTTGCATGGATACCTTCGAATGGTGGTGAAATTACATTTATTACTAAAACTAATGGAAGGAGGAATCCTCATTTTATTGATACTGATGATCGCATTTATTTGAGTAGTGGTCGTGGATTAAGTTCAATGCGTTGGGATGGTACAGATGAAAAAGATATTATAAGTATTACTGGCATTGTAACTTTTGGAAGTGCTACAGATGATAGTGATCATTCACATTTAGATCAAGATCATATTCCAGAAGAAAATGCTCAAGGTGCTAGACCTGTAGAAATTTATATGGCACCAAAAGGAGATAAAGCAATGGCATTGATCGCTAATGATGTGTATGTAGTTACTGTTCCTAAATATGGACAAACACCTAGAATATCTGTTGCTAAACCTGAATCATCTCAGTTCCCATCTAAAAAGCTTACAATTTTTGGAGGAGAGTTTCCAGCTTGGTCCTCAGATGCCAAAAAAGTACATTGGTCTCTTGGAAGTGCACACTTTATATATGACTTAGAAACTTCTAAAATTGAAGAAGATAGGTTAAAAGCAGAAAAAAAAGCTCGAAAGAAAGAGTTAGAAAACCTTCCAGAAGATAAACGTAAAGAGGAAGAAAAAAAGGATAAAGAAAAAGCTAAGAAGGATAAAAAAGAGACTTATAAAGCGACTGAACTTAAAGTAAAAGTTGAAATTACTAGAGATATTCCTAAAGGAACTGCTTTAATTAAAGGTGCACGTATCATTACTATGAACGGAGATAATGTAATTGAAAATGGAGATATTTTAATTGTAGATAACCGTATTAAAGGTGTTGGTCCTTCAGAAAGTTTAGACGTACCAAGAAATGCAGAGATTATTGATGCTTCTGGAAAGACAATTATTCCTGGTTTGGTAGACACACATTCACATTTAAGAACTTATTCTGGAATTCATAAAAGTCAAGTATGGTCTTATGCAGCTAATTTAGCTTATGGTGTAACTGCTTCTCGAGACCCTCAAACCGGTAGCACAGATGTATTAACATATTTTGATCTAGTAAAAACAGGAGAAATGTTAGGGCCAAGAGCATACTCTACGGGGCCAGGTTTAGGATCTTGGGCATATTACTTAAAAAGTTTAGATCATACACGTGAAGCTTTAAAGAAATATAGCGAGTATTATAATACTAATACTATTAAAATGTATAATGTTGGTAATAGGCAGCACAGACAATGGGTTATTGAAGCTTCAAAAGAGCAACAATTAATGCCTACTACAGAAGGTAGTTTAGATTTTAAACGTAACATTACTGAAATTTTAGATGGTTATCCAGGACACGAGCACTCCTACCCTATTACGCCTATATATAAAGATATTATTCAAGCAGCTGCACAATCTAAAATTGCTTATACACCTACACTTTTAGTGTCTTATGGTGGACCTTGGGCAGAAAATTATTTTTATTCAAGAGAGAATCCATATCACGATAAGAAAATGCAATACTTTACGCCTTATACAGATTTAGCTAGTAAATCTAGGAGAAGACCAGGTTGGTTTATGGATGAAGAGCATGTATTTACTAGACATGCCGAGTTTGTTGAAGATTTAATTAATGCTGGTGGTTTAGCAGGAGTTGGTAGTCATGGTCAATTACAAGGTCTTGGATTTCATTGGGAGCTTTGGGCAACAGCATCAGGAACATCTATCGTAAATGCTCTAAAAGCTGCAACAATACTAGGAGCAAAATCTATAGGATTAGATGGAGATATTGGTTCAATTGAAGTTGGAAAATTAGCAGATTTAGTGATTTTAGAAAGAAACCCACTAGATGATATTAGAAATACAAACACAGTAATTCAAGTAATGAAAAATGGCCGTTTGTATGATGGGAATACTCTAGATGAAGTTTATCCAAGGCAAAAGAAAGCTGATAGTTTTTGGTGGCATCAAGAAAAAAAACCACAAAACTTGCCAGGAGTTAAAAATTAATTATAATATTAATATTAAAAAACCTCGTTCTATTTGAGTTTAGAATGAGGTTTTTTAATTCATTATCTTTACAATCAACTAAAATTGATAAAACTATTATGAAAATTTATAAAATAACATTTATTATTCTGTTTTTAGTAGCTTTTAATTCGTGTGCAGAAAAAGATACTACTCATGAAGATTTAAAAGCAGCATTGACTCTCTACTCTTCTTTTGATAATGGCGTTGAAGCAGATTTTGCTTTAGGAGATAAACAGTTATATACTGTTCCAAATCGTAGAGCAAGAGATTCTGCTAAAGTTGGATTACATAAACCCGATATTAAATTAGTAAAAGGTCAAGGTAAATTTGGTGGTGGGCTTTTATTTACAGAAAGAAGTAGAGGTAACATTTATTATCCAAGTACTAAAAATATTGCTTATTCTAAAACTGATTGGAGCGGAGCTGTATCATTTTGGCTAAGCCTCGATCCAGCTACAGATTTGGAACCTGGATATTGTGATCCTATCCAAATTACAGATGTTAGTTACAATGATGCTGCAATTTGGGTAGATTTTACAAGAGATAATCCAAGAGACTTTAGATTAGGTGTAATTGGAGATCGAGATGTTTGGAACCCTAATCCCGATGGTCCAGATAATGAAAATGAAAACTTTATTAAAGCTTTAGCTGCAGTTAAAAATCCTCCATTTGCAAAAGGACAATGGACACATATACTTATTAATTTTTCTAATTTAAACACCGAGAATGGTCAAGCTTCATTATATATGAATGGTGAACTAAAAGGAACGCGTTCAAATATATCTGATCCTTTTACTTGGGAGTTAGATCAATCAAACATTTATTTAGGTTTAAGTTATATAGGATTATATGATGAGCTATCTATTTTTAACAAACCTCTGTCTGAAAAAGAAATTACAACTTTATATAATTTAGAGAATGGAGTTAAAGAGTTATTAAAATAATTACTTTAAATGAAACATAACAGCTTATTTTCTATAGTGATGCTATTGTTGTTTTTTACGGTATCAGCTCAAGAGCAAACAAGAAAACAGTCTTTTTTAATGGATGCTCCGGATAATTGGAGAAAAGAAACTTTAACTTTACCATTAAGTTTTGCTCCAGAGTTAGATTATAAAGGCTTGGAGTTTGTAAGATTTTCTAGTGGATGGGGTGATAAAAACAGTGAGGAATTCTGGACTTATAAATTTGCTTGGCATCTAGATGTAGATCCAAATATTACAGCAGAAAGTTTAAATAAAGAATTAAAAATTTATTTTGATGGCTTGCTCAATCTTGTAGGTACAGGGAAAGGTTTAACAAAAGAAGCAATCGTACCTACTAAAACGAATATTATTCGTAGTAACAGTGAAAAATTGTTTATAGGTGAAGTAACTATTTTTGATGTGTTTTTTACAGAAGCGCTAAAAATTTTAAATGTAAAAGTATCTACTACCTATTGTGAGATTACAAAAAAGCATATCGCATATTTTGAATTTTCTCCTCAACCCTATCAACATAAACTTTGGGATATAATGAATCAAATTATTATTCCTTGTAAATAATGTAGGGATTCAAGACTTAAAAACTCCAACTTGATTAAGTTGGAGTTTTTTTATATCTACTATTTTACTAATCTTGTATTGGGATAAGCAGATTGCCATCCAAACCAAAAAGCATTAAATGTGTTTATACGCCTCAAAATATTGCCATTATTATCTTCTAATCTATTTTCGTAAACAGTCCATTTTTCACCTTCTATATCTATTGCTGTTATATTTTTATCGTAATTTTTAAACGATTCGTTATTTCGTTCGTATACACGATTTGCTCCTGTATTATCTGTTAATACCACAAACTTTTGAGTACCGATTTTATCTTCATAAATAGGATGTTTTTCTAAATATTTAACAGAAATTGCCAAAGGTTCTTCTTGAAGCTCTGGAAAACGAATCGCTAAGATAGATTGTTTATTTTTTAACTTTTTATTTACTTCCGGGACATTAAACATGAGTTCATCAGTTGCAAAATAATTTTGATAGGCCACACCTTCACCATAATCTCTTCTAAAACCGGTATTTAAAGCTAAAACTGTTGTTTCTGGGTGTCTACGTTTCCATTCTCCCCAAGTTGTCGTTATTACACTCAAATATTCAAATTCAATTCCTTTATCAACCAAAGGCCCTACTACTGGTTTCCCCCATAATGTATTCCAAAGGGATTGTGTTTTTTTATCATACATTAATTTATTAGATCTATATAAAAATCCACTAGTACCCATTTTATATTTTATTCCACTATGCTCTGTTTTGTAAAGAATTACCGTGCCACATAAAGTACAATACACTCCAGCGACAGAAATCCCTCCAATATCATCTGTAAACATTTCATGCCAAGCTAATATACGTTTGGGGTAAGCTCTAAAATCTCCATTAATTTCAACACCAAATACCACATTATCATCTTCTAAATATCTAGCTTTATTAGCTAAAATCATCTTGGGATTCCTCAATGGTGGGATTCCATCTTGTAAAACACCACCCCATCGAATCTCATCTAAGCGAATAGTTCTTTCATTTTGTCTATCTAAGAAATATTTTGAGAAATGAAAATCTATATTTTTATGCAATTCTGCTTTAAATTCGTGATATTCATTAGTTAATTGTTCTTCTTTGTTCCATATCCATTCGTACCATTTATTAAAATCGTAACCAAATTTTTGTTTCGTTTTCTTTTCTAATAAGTTTAAGTAATTATGTCCTGATGATTGGTTTACTTTAAAATAAAAAAGTTCTAATATCATAATTTCGTATTCAGATTTCCAATGTTCATCTATCCACTTAATGGATTTTGATTGTATATCTATATCTGAATTAGAAATTAACGTTTTAAAGTGTTTAAATCCTTCTACATCTGGTAAATAATTCTGGCTGTTAATAGAAATTATGAATGTAAAAAAGAAAATTAATCCAGCTATAAAAGTTTTGTGTATATTCATTTTTGTAAGATCTATTTTATTTTGAGTCGTCTAATTATATAATAGCTAACTCATTGATAATTAAAAAGTGATAATTTGTAACATATTATGAATGTTACAGTCTAGTATGTAAATTAGTTTATGAAAAAGAAAGTTTTCTTAATTATTAAAGTATATATCCTTACTTTTCTTTTAGTATTTATTCTGTTATTTTTTAACACTTCATTTTCAAGATCACTAGAAGCATTATATACTTTAATGACTACTAAACAAGGACTATTATTTTTTCACAGCATTTTTATCGTCGTTTATTTAATCTTTTTAATTTCACGTTACTTTATTAGACTTTATAAAAAGAAAGGAATAAAAATTGCCTTTAAATACTTTTTATTACGTTTGATACTTCCTGTTTTTATTATTGTCATTTCAATAAAACTAATTATTCATAATAATACACAAGAAGATTTCAATTTTATTTGGGATCATAGTGTAGAAAACACAAAAGAGTATTCTAATAACTTATACAAAACAGATGGAAAACACAGAGGAATGAGCGTATATCGCTTGGGAAGGAATAATAATTCTCAAATTAATAATTTATTAAAAACTAATATAGAATGGATTTCCCTGTTTCCTTATTTCTATCAAAAAGATGAGCAATCTAAAACAGTAAATGTTCCTGATGAAGTTGGAAAATGGACTGATAGAGATTCTATTTTTATGAATGATATAAAAGCATTGCAGGATAAAGGAATTCATATTATGCTTAAGCCTCATTTATGGATGTCTGACGGTTGGCGTTCAAACATTAAAATGAATTCAAAAGCAGAATGGGATACTTGGTTTGAGTCTTATAAAAAAAATATATTGCATTATGCAAGAATGGCAGAAGCAACAAATGTAGAATTACTTTGTATTGGCACAGAATTAAGATCTTCTGTAGAAAACCAACCAAATCAATGGAGGGTTTTAATAAAAGAAATTAAAAAAATATATAATGGTAAGCTTACTTATGCTGCAAATTGGGATGGAGAGTTTAATAATATTGATTTTTGGGATGAATTAGATTATATAGGTGTACAAGCTTATTTTCCATTAACATTAACTAAAAACCCAGATTTAGAAACTATAAAAAAAGGTTGGGATAAACACATTAAAGTATTAGAAGATATTTCTATAACCTATAATACTCCTGTTTTATTCACTGAAGTAGGTTATAGAAACGATGCTTACGCTACTGTCGAGCCCTGGGTATGGGGTTCTATATTTACTAGATTATACACTAAAAAATCTGATAAAACTCAACAACTTGCTTATCAAGCACTTTTTGAAAAACTATGGAATAAAAAATGGTTTGCTGGAACTTATGCTTGGCAATGGAGTAGCGGTGATTTTCCTATTCGCTCTAAACCAGCTCAAAATACAATTGCTAAATGGTATGGGAAAGAATAAAATTTTATTAAATGAAGAAAGCCGAGATTATTACACCTCGGCTTTCATTGTTTAAATGTTTACTAACCTAAAACTTAAACAAAATATAACTTATATTAATTATTTGCTGCTCCCAAAGTAGGTGAACTTTCTTCAAACCAATCTGCTGAAGTGTTGCCTTCACCATCAAAAGCAAAACTATAATTAATGTCAGAGATTTGAGGGATAAAATCACCAGCTGTCCAAAGACCAGCACCTACAGCTACTGGTTCTCGTTGGTTACCTCCATCTCCCCATTGTACGAAATCTACCATAGCAGCTGAACTTCCAAAAGCATTACTTGAATATAATCCAAATCCACCATCTGTAACATTTAAATTAGGGTATTCTATTACCAAATATTCACCTGGCGCCAAATCAATATTACCGCTAACAACTGTTACGCTAGCTGCGTTTCCAATTTGTCTATAAGTTCCACTACCTAAACACAACCAGTGATCACTCAAATCAAAATTTACATTTCCATTATTAAATATTTCAATTTGTCCACCAGTACCTGAAGTATTAAATTGGATTTCGTTTATTACCACTGAGCTGTTTACAGCTGGAGGAACTGCATCTCCATTTTCTGCTCCAAATGACGGTGTTGTAGTCTCAGCAAAATCTGCTGCTGTATCTCCTTCTCCATCAAATATTATACTATTGTTTACATCATTTACAACCGTCACAAATTCTCCAGCTGTCCATATTCCTGCAGCTACTGCTGTAGTTTCTCTTACACTTCCTGCTGCTCCCCATTGTACGAAATCTGATATTGTATCTGGATTTGCAAAACCTGTATTATTAATATAAAGACCTAATCCTCCTGTACCATTTACTCCTGATATTTGACCTGCAGTTACATTTAATTGATCGTAAGTTACTACCAAGAACTCTCCTGGTGCTAAAGTTGTTGATCCAGAAACTGCTGGTAATGCACTTAACTGTCTGTATGTTCCAGGACCTAAGCATAAAAAGTATCCACTAATATCTGCTGATACATTTCCGTTATTTAAAATCTCTACACGGTCTCCTAAATATTCTACTTCATTTAACACTATTGAACGTACTGGAGGAACTGCTGCTCCATTTTCTGCTCCAAATGATGGTGTAATTGTTTCTGAAAAATCTGCTGCTGTATCTCCTTCTCCATCAAACACAATACTTGTATCTTCTACATTAGCAACTGACACAAATTCTCCAGCTGTCCATATTCCTGCAGCTACTGCTGTAGTTTCTCTTACACTTCCTGCTGCTCCCCATTGTACGAAATCTGATATTGTATCTGGATTTGCAAAACCTGTATTATTAATATAAAGACCTAATCCTCCTGTACCATTTACTCCTGATATTTGACCTGCAGTTACATTTAATTGATCGTAAGTTACTACCAAGAACTCTCCTGGTGCTAAAGTTGTTGATCCAGAAACTGCTGGTAATGCACTTAACTGTCTGTATGTTCCAGGACCTAAGCATAAAAAGTATCCACTAATATCTGCTGATACATTTCCGTTATTTAAAATCTCTACACGGTCTCCTAAATATTCTACTTCATTTAACACTATTGAACGTACTGGAGGAACTGCTGCTCCATTTTCTGCTCCAAATGATGGTGTAATTGTTTCTGAAAAATCTGCTGCTGTATCTCCTTCTCCATCAAACACAATACTTGTATCTTCTACATTAGCAACTGACACAAATTCTCCAGCTGTCCATATTCCTGCAGCTACTGCTGTAGTTTCTCTTACACTTCCTGCTGCTCCCCATTGTACGAAATCTGATATTGTATCTGGATTTGCAAAACCTGTATTATTAATATAAAGACCTAATCCTCCTGTACCATTTACTCCTGATATTTGACCTGCAGTTACATTTAATTGATCGTAAGTTACTACCAAGAACTCTCCTGGTGCTAAAGTTGTTGATCCAGAAACTGCTGGTAATGCACTTAACTGTCTGTATGTTCCAGGACCTAAGCATAAAAAGTATCCACTAACATCTGCTGTAGAATTACCATTATTTAAAATCTCTACTCGATCTCCTAAATATTCTACTTCATTCAATACGATTGAACGTACTGGTGCTACAGCATTTCCATTAGCTTCTCCAAAAGATGGCGTTGCAGTTTCTTCCCAATCTGCTGCTACATCTCCTTCTCCATCAAATATTATACTATTATCTATACCATTAACAACAGATACAAATTCTCCAGCTGTCCAAATTCCAGCTTCTACTGCTGTAGTTTCTCTTACACTTCCTGCTGCTCCCCATTGTACGAAATCTGATATTGTAGTTGGATCAGCAAAACCTGTATTATTAATATAAAGACCTAACCCTCCTGTACCAGAAACATTATTTATTTGCCCTGCATCTGCATTTAATTGATCGTAAGTTACTACCAAGAACTCTCCTGGTGCTAAAGTTGTTGATCCAGAGACTGCTGGTAATGCACTTAATTGTCTGTATGTTCCAGGGCCTAAGCATAAAAAGTATCCACTAATATCTGCTGATACATTTCCAGTATTTAATATTTCTACTCGATCTCCTAAATATTCTACTTCATTCAATACGATTGAACGTAATGGTGCTACAGCATTTCCATTAGCTTCTCCAAAAGATGGAGTAGTAGTTTCCGAAAAATCTGCTGCTGTATCTCCAGTTCCATCATATATAATACTTGTTCCTGTATTTGTAGTTACAGTAACAAATTCACCTGTTGTCCATATACCTGCATCTACTGCTGTAGTTTCTCTAATACTTCCTGCCGCACCCCATTGCACGAAATCTGCTAATGTACTTGGATCACCAAAAGAACCACCTTGAGTATATAACCCTAAACCTCCTGTTCCTGGAGTATCATTAATTTGTCCAGCTGAAGTATTTAATTGATCATAAGTTACTACTAAAAAGCTACCAGGATCTATACTAGCAGTTTCGTTTGTTAAATCTCCTATTCTTCTATAAGTACCAGGACCTAAACATAAAAAATAATCGTTAATATCTGCTACTGCACTTCCAGTATTTAATATTTCTACTCTATCCCCTAAAAACTCTATTTCATTAAGTACTACAGAAATAGGTGCTTCTGGAATTGGAGCCTCAACGATTGTATCGTCATCATTTGAACATGATGCTATAAACATCATTGTAATAATTGCTAATAATAAGTTTGTTTTCTTCATCACTTACATTTTAATATTTATTTATTTTGATTTAATTTACCTACAAGTAGTCTTTATATATTTTAAAACTTTCATGTATAAAGTTAATGTTTTCTTAAAATATATTTATATATTTTAATTTTTAATTCATTGATTATTAATTATTTATAATTATTTTTTGTTAAATCAATTAATTCAAGCTAAGTATTAAAAGGGGTAAGAAATTTCTTTCCACCCCTTTTCGTGTTTAAATTAATCAACCAACTTAAAAAACCTAAACAAAACTATTTTTAGTAAACAATAAATGCTATACTATTCTTATCGAGGTTGGATATCAATACGAATTAAATTATATCCTCCTCTTGGGTCTTCTAAAAACACTACTCCTGGACCATTATCAATAAGCCCTTTTCCAAACTGTACGTCTGTTAATGCAGCTTGTCTTCTAATAATTGTGTTATCATCTGCAGGTCCTTGATTAGGGCCAGCTTGTCTTGGAGCCTGATTAGAACCAAACCCTACAGGTTCATCTTCTTCAGTACCTAAATCAAATAGGTATGATTCATCACTTTCAGAAGTTCCTGAGAAAGGAGTACCATTTTCATCAAATAAAGCAACTCCATTATTATTATAAGTAATAAACCAATCGTTAGAGTCTACAAACATAGTTCCTATTCCTAATTTATAATTCTGACCTTGTGGTACTTCAATAGTAAAAGTAAGATCTTCACCTGGACCAACATTTGCTGTTTCTGTACTAGCAGATACAGGTAAACCTAAACTTTCAAAATAAGCTACAGCAGGTGCATTATTACCATCTTCTGCCAATTGTTCTAATCCACTTTCAGGGTTAACAGTAGCTCCTTGAGTAAAAAATGGATCTGAATCTGTGTTAAAAGCATATACAAGTCCTGGAGAGAATACTGTTAAAGTAGAAGCTAAACGTAATGGAGCTCCATTTGTTCCAGTTTCATTAAACCAAGCATCTAAAGCATCTGGATTTCCATCTTCTGCTATACCTTCTAAACCTACACCTCTATCTTCTTCACCTAAAGTGAATAATGGTTCTGGTTGAGTATGTAAAACAACAATACCAGGAGTAATTACAAATCCATTTTGAGAACTAACTGGCTGTGCTGGATC
Organism: Flavobacteriaceae bacterium; assembly: GCA_003443635.1. Classification (NCBI taxonomy): domain Bacteria; kingdom Pseudomonadati; phylum Bacteroidota; class Flavobacteriia; order Flavobacteriales; family Flavobacteriaceae; species Flavobacteriaceae bacterium. Next base: position 2,049,512 of record CP031964.1, read on the forward strand.
CGGAGTTCTAATTGCGGTAATTGTTAACGTAAACGTTCCAGCAGAACTTCCATCTCCTACTTGGTAGTCTAATATAGCAGTCATATAGAAATCTCCTCTACGCCCACCTCTATCTACTAATCTTACTAGTGGGTTAGCATCGTCTGGTCCTACATTTGCACCAGCTGGAGGGAAAGTAGAAGGATCGTTATCTGCTTCAGTACCTAAATCGTATAATACTAATTGGTCTGCAATATCTACACCGTCAAGTGCTGGCCCTCCGTTAGGAAATAAATCAATACCTGCAAGATCTTCTGGCGCTAAGAACCAATCGTTACTGTTACCCATCATAGTTACAGGGAAGAATTGTGTCCCTCTTACTGCTGGGAAAGTAATTTGATATTGATCTCCGTCCATAGTTAAAGGACCACGTGTAGGAGCTTCTCCAGTTCTAATTCTTTCAGTAAACGTATGTACGTTTAAATAATCGATTACATTGCTTATTGTAATATCAAATGTAGTTGTTTGATTTTCTGTATCATTAGCTAAACCTAAAGATGGGTTAATTTCTTCAGCCCAATCTGTAGAAGCGTCTCCTTCACCATCAAATTCAATACTATAGCTTTCTAATCTTACAGTAGGAACAAAATCACCAGCAGTCCAAATACCAGCTTGTACAGCTACATTTTCACGAGCAGTTCCAGCAGCTCCATATTGTACGAAATCTACAATAGCATCTGGATTAGCAAATTGATTTACTGAATATAAACCTAAACCTGCTTCATCATCTGGCATTGAGTATGGCAATGCTAAGAATTCTCCTGGTGCAAGTTGAATATTTCCGCTTTGTGGTGTTATTCCACTAATTTGTTGATATGTTCCAGGGCCTAAACATAACCAGTATGTTTCAAGATCTACAGTAACGTTACCATTGTTAAATAGCTCTACTATGTCTTGATTTCCATATTGTACTTCGTTAATTACTATAGAACGTACTGGCATCATTAATTGATTAGCTTGACCAAAAGTAGGAACAGTAGTCTCTGCCCAGTTAGCTGCACCATTACCATTACCATCAAAAACAATACTATTATCTGAACCTAATACAGTTGGTACGAATTCACCTAAAGTCCAAATACCAGCTTGTACAGCTACACTTTCACGAGCAGCACCAGCTTCTCCATATTGTACGAAATCTACAATAGCATCTGAATTAGCAAATGTATTTGTAGAATATAAACCTAAACCTGCACTATCATCTGGCATTTCATAAGGTAATACTAAAAATCCTCCTGGTTGTAGATTAGTAATCGATCCGCTTTGAGCTGTAATGTCACCAATTCTTTGATAAGTACCAGGCCCTAAGCATAACCAATAATCGCTTAAATCTGCTGCAGATGATCCCGTATTTTGGATTTCTACAAGATCATTTGTTTGATATTGTACTTCACTTAATACAACTTCGATTGCAGCAGGAGCATCCACTATTGGGTCTTCTACTACATTATTGTTGTCATCATCAGAACATGATGAAACTATTAATGCAGACATAGCCAATCCACTTAATAGTGCTTTTCTAAATAAATTTTTCTTTTTCATAGATTTTTTTGTTAAACTTTTATTTTTCTTTCGAATTTTAAATCTGGTACAAATCAATGCTATTACTGGCTTATACATAAATAAAATAGTGTGAAAAGGAATTTTTAGCTTTAAAAGTGAATAAAAATACTTGTAAATTTCACTTCATATTTTAATAAATATCTATAAAGTATTACTTACTTATCTTTTAATTTAAAACATACATTTATATTTGTACAATCTAAAAAAGCAGCATTGAAAATGAGAAAAGATAGACTTTACTTATATACATTTTTAGCAGTAACAACTATTTATATATTAATATCAAGTATTGCTATACAATATTTAATAAAATCCAGTACAAATCAATTAATAGAAACACAGTTGGAATCTAGCAAAAGAGAAGCTAAAGAATTTGCTAGTATGATAGGTTATCAAATAAAAACAGGAATTGACAAAGATTCTATTATTAATGATTTAAGAAATGGAATTGATAAAAATGATATTATTAAAAGTATTAAAAGCGGAATTAATCGGGAAACTGTTAGAAGGAACTTACAAGAAAGTATTGAAAACACTGATTTAGAAACGGGTTTTATAAGTATGTTTAATTGGTCTGGCATTCATATTAGTCATCCAGAAAAAAAACGAATAGGTCAAGAAATAGCTCCAGAAGAATCTTTAGTAAGCACAATAGGCGATAATATTAATCCAGAAGATTTTTATAAAATTTTATTAGATAATCAAGATACCAATACTGATGAACAAGTATCAAGAATTATTTTTCAATTTCCAGTAATTGAAGAAGAATCTGATTGGGTAATAGGTGCACATTTAAATGTTACAAAAATTTTGAGTCAGATTCAAAATTTAAAAAATCGATTTTACGTTATATTCATTATAATAGGATTCGTTTTCGTTTTAGGATCTGTTTCAATTGCACGGCTTATAGGTAGTTTATATGAGAAAAATTTAGAGGCCGAGAATAAAAAATTAGAAGATGAAGTTATTAATTTAGCAAAATTAAATAAAGCTATAGATAAATTTCAACAAAAAGCTAGCGAAGAAAAACAGGAACAAGAATTAGACAAAACAAAAGCTCCATCTACTGAAGGGAATTTAAAAGAAAAAGGGAAAAAACGTATTTTAACCTATTTACGACATGAAATTTTACCTGTTAACACTGAAGATATTGCGTATATCTATACTGAAAACACAATTACATATGTTGTAGATATTAAAGGTAAGCGTTCTACAGTAAACAGTAGTTTAGATGAGTTACAATCCAATTTTGATAATAATCTTTTTTATAGAGCAAATAGGCAATTTATTATTTCGATTACTGCTATTGAAAAAATTATTAGATATGGTAATAGTCAGCTAAAAATATTAATGATACCTGCTTCAGAAACCGATATTATTATTGGAAAAAATAAAGCTTCAGAATTTAAGCAATGGTTAAACTTATAAATAAGTTCAGAGTAAAATTAATTTATAATTAATTAGGGTAGGAAGAGTTAATTAAGTTGTTATAATTTTTTCTTCTTTAAATGCAATGCATAAGTTAAACTTACTCCTATATGAAGATTCCCATTATTGAAGTTAAAATTGTTAAACGTATTCACAACATTAGCTGTTTCAGCAAAATTTCTAGTATTCGTCAATGAAAATTGTACGATAACATTTCTGATATCCCAATTAACTCCTAAAGCAAAAGGTCCAAAAAATGATAAATGTGTATCTTCTATAGGATTAGCGACATAATAATATTCAGAAGCTATAGATACATGATTTGCAACCTTATATCTCACTCCAAATCCTAAAGCAAAATGATTATTAGGTTCTCCTGCAAATTGATCAGAATTTCTGCGAATAAACGTAGGTGTTAGTTGAAATGAGAAATTAGAATCAAATTTACGAGCTAAAATAACTTGAGTTGCAAAAGATAAACGGTCAGAAATGCTATTTTGGAGGTCAATATGGTTAAAACTTCGAGATTGATAGGATGTGCTTTGAAATAAAGTAATACCAATTGGAGCTTTTTTGTCAGAATCTTTTTGTCTTACCAATCTATATTTTCCATATCCATTAAAAATCCCATCAAACGTACCAACACCAAAACCTGTAGTAAAACGATCGGTAATGGCATAATCTATACCAAATCTAGCTGTAACAAAATCTGCTCCAAAGTTCTGTGTTTGACTATCAGGCATATTCCAATACTTAGTCCTAACATTAAATTCTAAAATTCCTTTTTTACGCGTTTCTACAGATTGTCCAAAAGTAATTCTGTTTGCTTTAAAAGTAGCTTGTGTATAACGAGTTATTTTTTGAAGTTCTTTATCTAATTCTTCAAATGGATCTTGCGCTTTAACAGATTGTGTTATTACTATAAAGCAAAAGAATAAGTATGTAAAATTAGTTTTATCCATAGGGTTCGTATTCAAATCTAAATTTCACTTTAATAATTTTTGCAATATTTCCAGCCAGTAATGGCGGAACTTTAATATTATAATCTTTTACACCAACTTCAAAATCACCGGTTAAAATATATTTACCATTCAAATTATCTATATCAACTTTAATTTCTACATCTTTGGTAACACCATGTAACGACATTTTACCTTTAACAATTCTTGTTTGCTTACCTACTATAGATGGATCAAAATCTATAATTTTTCCTTCTAATCTCGATTTTTGATAGATATCAGATTCAATGTAACTTTCATTAAAATGCTCTTCCATTAATGCCTTTTTAAATGTAAAAGCATTCATTAACATAGTCACAAAAATACCTCCATCATCAAGCACTATTATACTTTGAGCTTGATTGTTAACCGCTTCAATATTTTCTACTGAGGTATAAGAAAAAAACGAAACCTGTCCTTGGCTTGCTTTGACTCGTTTTTCGGATTGCGAGAATCCAAAAGATGTTATTAAAATAAAAATAAGTGTTACTATTCTATCCATTTTATTCATCGGCTAATATACAGTTTAACATAATAACGTCCAACAGATATCCTTTACAAATACCTTTAATATTTACCTGTTGACCGGTTCTTAATTTTTTAATTTTTTCGCTATCAGATAAAGACATATCGCATATAATTTGCGAGAACTTATTATTGCCTTGTAGTATAACAGTGTAACGATCATTTAAATAAGTGACATCTTTCACTACTCCTTTTACTGTAATAACTTTTTCTACATAAGTAGTATTAGCATAGTTTTCATTAGTTGCAAATAAAGCTATTAGCTTATTTGAGCTTATTGATTGTTCTGTTTTTACTGTATTAACATCTATAGCAGATGGGGCATTATATAATTTTATTCCTAAATAAACACATACGATTATTATGAGTACGAATACGATACTTAATGCTTGTATTTTAGATTTTCTACTCATTAGTAAGTTCAATTACAATATAAAAAGTTATATAATAAACTCTAAATATTTTTTTTACAAAAGTAATCGATTAAACAGTTCTTGTAAGTAAAAAACTGCTTTGAAGGGAAATTTCATCTTTAAAAGTGAATTATATAAATGGTAAATTGTATATAACATGTGTTATACTTTCAGGAAAACGAATAATTGATAAAAAATACACCTAATTAATTCCTTTAAAATTATTTAACAATTAATGTTTCATAAAAAACTTATTTCAATTTTTATTTATTTATATATTGTCGCTTGAAAAAAAAATATGCCTATGAGAAAACTAGCGTTACATTGGAAAATATTACTTGGAATGTTATTAGGAGTAATAATTGGAATTTTAAGTATTCAATTTTCTTGGGGAGCAGAATTTGTAAAAGATTGGATTAAGCCTCTTGGGCAAATTTTTATAAGTTTACTTAAACTCATCGCTGTACCGCTAGTAATTGTCTCTTTAGCTAAAGGAATTACCGATTTTAAAGATTTAACTGCATTATCAAAAATTGGAGGAAGAACCATAGGGTTTTATATGTTTACTACTGTATTAGCAGTTATTTTAGGGCTTTTTCTTGTAAATACATTTTCTCCTGGATCTAGTATAAACCCAGATACCATTGCAAATTTATCTCAAGATTTTACTGCTATGATGGGTGATAAAATTGCAATGGCAGATATGGCAGACAAAGGGCCTTTAAGCTTTTTTGTAGACTTAGTGCCTCAAAATATGTTTAATGCTTTTACTGATAATGGAAGAATGTTACAAGTTATATTTGTTACCATATTTTTTAGTATTAGTATGTTATTTCTTCCTGCAACACAAAACGAACCTGTAAAGAAATTTATAGATTCAGTTAACGGTATTATGCTTAAAATGGTAGATATCATAATGCTTTCTGCTCCTTATGCAGTTGCAGCACTTATTGCAACACTCATAGCAGAAACTACAAATGCAGAATTATTTATTGCGCTTTTAAAATATGCTGGATTATTACTTTTTGGAATGCTAACCTTATTAGGAGTTTATGTTTTATTAGTTGCTTTGTATGCAAAAAAACCACCTAAGTATTTTTTAAAGGGAATATTACCTGCCCAATTAACTGCTTTAACTACAAGTTCAAGTATGGCCACATTGCCTGTTACTATGAAATGTGTAGAAGAAAACTTAGGTGTAGAAAAAGAAATTAGTAGTTTTGTATGCCCTGTTGGTGCCACTATAAATATGGACGCCACAAGTTTAATGCAAGCTATAGCAGCAGTATTTGTATGTCAAGTTTTAGGACATGATTTAAATTTAACAGATCAATTAACAATTATATTAACAGCAACTTTAGCTTCAATTGGAGCTGCAGCAACTCCTAGTGCAGGAATAATAATGTTAGTTATTGTATTAGAGTCTGTTGGGTTTCCTTCAAATAAATTAGCCATAGCCTTGGCAATGATCATGTCTGTAGACAGGCCCCTAGATATGGCTAGAACCGTTATTAATATTTCGGGAGATAGCTGTGTTTCTGTATTGGTTGCTAAATCTTTAGGGAAATTAAAATAGTTTTTAGTATGCATAAAAATGAAACTGTAAGTTTTACAGCAATGAAAGATGGCTCTATAAGAGATTATCAAATAATTGCAGCAAATGATGAGATTACTGTACGAGAATTGCCTGATCGTCTTATTGAACATTTAAAAGAAATGGCTAAAGATGATGGCGCTTATAAAATAAGTAGATTAGATCATGTCCTTCAATGTGCTACTCGAATTTATAATGATAATGCTGGAGATGATTGGGTTATTGCAGGTTTGTTTCATGATATAGGAGATGTATTAGCACCTTATACTCATGGGCAAGTGGCATCAGAAATTATACGACCGTTTGTAAAAGACGAAGTAAGTTGGGTTGTTCGCAATCATGGAAGTTTTCAAATGTATTATAACGTTAGTCTAGCTGAAGAACTTCGTAATACAAGAGAACAATTTAAAGATCATCCTTATTATAAATCGGCTGTAGATTTTTGTGAGAATTGGGATCAAAATTCGTTTGATCCGGATTATGAAACTAAATCACTAGAGTTTTTTATCCCTATAATAAAAGAAGTATTTTCAAGAGAACCATTTAAACATAACTAAAAAAAGGAAAGTTTACTTAACAAATAAACTTTCCTTTTAAGGTTGTTTTTATTTTTTATATTGCATCTGCACCTGCGGCAGCAACAACATGGTCGTTTTCTATACTACTACCACTAACACCTATACCACCGATAACTTCTCCTTTAAAGTTTTTAATAGGAACTCCTCCCGGGAACGTAATTAAACCTCCATTAGAATGCTCTATATTAAATAGAGAACCTCCTGGTTGTGATAATTGACCTATAACACCAGTTTCCATATCGAAATAGCGAGCAGTTTTAGCCTTTTTTATAGCAATATCTAATGAACCTAACCACGCATCATCCATACGAACAAATGCAAGTAAATTTGCGCCAGCATCAACAATTGCAATATTCATTTTTGTATCTATTTCTTTTGCTTTTGCTTTAGCCGCAGCTATAATTTTTTCAGCTTGTGCTAATGAGATATTATGTAATGAGTTGTCTTTCATAATTTATTATTTTAGTTTCTTGATACGACGATAATTTTAAGAGTTGCTTACTTAATATTTTAATTATTATTCTAATTCTTTTTTTACATTTTCAAATTTAAGAGTCAATTCTTCAAATCTATCTTTAACATCTTGCCCGGGAATTTGGTCTGCATCATCAATAATTCCTTGAAGATATGATATTTGAGCATTAAGTACAGGTTTTGGGTATGCACCATCTTCATTTTTTAATTGAGAAAGTATTTGTTTTATTTTTTGCAATCGTTCTTTATTATTTTCATTCTTTCCATCTTTTAATTTGTCTATTTCTTTTTCAAGATTATCTTGCAGCTTTCGAGATGCTGTCATTAAATTCATAATCTGTTTTTGCAATTCAATTTGTTCTTGAATATTGGCTTCTGTTATTCCTTCCTCTTTAACTCTCGGATCAATTAATAATTCAAAATTTTGTTCGAAAGATTGATCGCCAATTGTTAATTTAGCTGTATAAACCCCCGGTGCAGCAATTGGACCATTCTGATACCTTTGGTTTTTCGATTTTGCCCAGGGTCCGGTATGTTTCATGTTCCAATGAAAACGATTTAATCCTGGTTTTGCATTTAAAGATTTATCTACTAAATAAATAACTTTATTAGTACTCATAACATCTATGACTTGATCTGGTAATTTCTGTTTAGAGCTATCACTAACGATTGTCACAACAATTTCTTTATTGTCATCAAGAATATCAAGTTTTATTCCTGACTTATTCCCTTTAGGTATATAGTAATCAATTGCTACGTTAGCTTGCGGGTACACAGGGAATGTTGTATTTCCATTACGAATTTTAGGGTAACGATACCTAATCGTATTATCTGGTTTAAAAAGCCAGGGGGTATTTCCTAAAGTATTAATTTCGGGTTGTCTTAAAGAAGTAATATTATCTAATATCCAAAACGAACGCCCCATTGTACTTACAATAAGATCACCTCTAAAAATTTTAATATCCGTAATAGGAGTTATCGGTAGATTTTGTTGAAATGCTTTCCAATTTTTACCGTCATCAAACGAGATAAATAATCCAAACTCTGTTCCAGCATATAAAAGCCTTTCTCGCACCGGGTCTTCTCTTATTACTCTTGTTGAATAATCCATAGGAATACCATTAGTTTCCGTCGTAAGCAATTCCCAGGTTTTACCATAATTCTCAGTTTTATATATATATGGTTTTTCATCCCCTAAAAGATGGCGTTCTACAGCTATATATGCTTTAGCTGGATCATAAACAGAAGGTTCTATTGCATCTACTCTTCCTCCTTTTGGTAATCTTGAAGGTGTAACATTTCTCCATGTTTTTCCTCCGTCTTTTGTTAACTGTACAAGACCATCATTAGACCCTGTCCAGATTAAACCTTCTTGAAGTTTTGATTCTCTAATAGAATATAATGTGCTATAATTTTCTTCTCCTGTAATATCTCGCGTAATCGGACTTCCGGAAATAACTTGTTTATCTTTTTCAAAAGCGGTAAGATCTGGTGAAATGGTTTCCCAATTTAAACCATCATTAGTTGTTTTATGTACAAATTGAGAGCCATGATATATTACATTGGCATTATGTGGTGATATATGAATAGGTGCCACACGTTGAAAACGATGTAACATCTCTATAGGATTATGCCCATAATTATTTTTAGCACCCACATAATACCCTCTTTCAATACCTGTTTTTTTGTTAAAAACACCGAAACGTCCTTTACAATTAGAATATACAATGTTATGATTTCCAGGTTTAGGAACAGCAGGTCCGGTTTCACAACCTCCAGTATTTATAATCCATCCAACCCCGGTATTTTGAATAGCATTAGGCGCAAAACTAGGTACAGCAATGGTAGTATAATTGTCTTGTTGGCCTGCATAAAGCCAATATGGATATTGATCGTCAACCTCTACCTGATATAATTCTGCAGTAGGTTGATTAAATTGAGTTGACCACGTTTTTCCTCCATTATGTGTTACATTGGCTCCTCCATCATTTGCTTGTATAAATAAATCAGGATTGTCGGGGTTTATCCATATATCATGATTATCACCATGAGGAGGGCTTAATCTTTTCCATGTTTTCCCTCCATCTGTCGATTTTAGTATCGGGTTTGCATTTGAATACAAAACATCAGTATTTTTAGGATCAACATCAATATTGGTATAATAAAAAGGTCTGTTTACCAATCCAATATTGCTAGATATCTGTTTAAATGATTTTCCTTGATCTATAGATTTGTATAGTCCACCTTCTTTTCCCGGTGCTTCAACAACCGCATATAAAATACTTGAATTAGCAGGAGAAACTGCTAAATCTATTTTACCTATAAGTCCTTTAGGTAGTCCCTTGCTTAATTTCTCCCAGGATTTTCCCCCATTTATAGATTTATAAACCCCACCTTCATTATTATTCCCTCCGGAAATAATAGTCCATGGTTTACGTTCAGCTTTCCAGGCTGCTGCGTAAATTACATCTGAATTTCCAGGTAATAATTCTAAATCTGCAAAACCAACCTTATCTGATATAAAAAGTACTTTTTCCCAGGACTTTCCACCATCAATAGTTTTATAAATACCACGTTCATTATTCGATTTAAATGCATTACCAATAGCGGCAACCCAAACAATATTGTGATTTGTCGGGTCAATTTCTACGGCGCCTATTTGACCTACTTTCTCTAAACCAACAGACTCCCATGTCTTTCCCGCATCAATTGATTTATACACTCCCCGACCAGCAATAACATTACTTCTTAATCCATCAGAACCCGTGCCTGCATAAACTATATTTGGATCATTAGCAGCAACTCGTATTGCGCCAATTGATGGTGTTGCAAAAAAACCATCAGAAATATTCTTCCATGTAATGCCATAATCTTCAGTTTTCCAGACACCGCCACCTGAAGACCCTAAATAAAAAGTAGACGGGATAAGAGGAACTCCTGTTACTGTTGTGACACGCCCTCCTCTGGCAGGCCCAACAGTTCTATACTTTAAAGCTTCAAAATTTTGAGCTGTGATTGACTCTACGATTAATAAAAAAAATACAAAAAGAGATGCGCTAGTATACGATTTCATAATATTGGTAATGTTAGAATAGTTATCATCAAATTTAGGTAAAATTAGTATCAACCAATATTTTCATAATATTATTTTATATAAAGTATCGTTATTAAATTCTTAAAAAAAACTTAATATTTAAAAGTGATTGTTATATAAATAGTAATTTCAACGCTCTTTTTAATTAACATTAACTCATACTATGAAGTTTAAATTTTTATTCATTATAACTGGATGCTTGATTTTTACAAATTCATTCAAGTTATTTTCACAACAAGATTATCGGAATTCAAGTCAGATTACTAATGACTTGAAGTCATTGGTTTCGAAGCATTCATCTAATGCATCTTTAAAATCACTCACTAAAACCATTGGTAAAAAAGATATTTGGGCTTTAACTTTATCTAATGGAAATCCTGATAATAATCCTGCAATTGCTATAGTTGGTGGTGTAGATGGAAGCCATTTATTAAGTGTTGAACTATCGGTTAAACTTGCAGAAAATATTTTGACCAATCATAAAAACCTTTTAGAAACCACAACGTTTTATATTTTTCCAAATATGAGTCCCGATGCTACTGAGCAATATTTCAAAACTTTAAAATATGAGCGCAAAGGAAATAGTAATGCTACAGATGATGATAGAGACGGAACTATTGGAGAAGACGGATTTGAAGATCTTAACAATGATAACTTAATTACATTAATTAGAGTTGAAGACCCTACCGGAGATTATAAAATGTTAGATGATGATAATCGTATTATGGTAAAAGCTAATACTAAAAAAGGAGAAGTCGGATCTTACAAGGTATTTTCTGAAGGAATAGATAATGATAAGGATGGTAATTTTAACGAAGATGGCGAAGGAGGTGTAGTTTTTAACAAAAATATGAGTTATAAATTTCCTTATTTTAAACCTGGAGCTGGAGAGCATCCAGTTTCTGAGAAAGAAAATAGGGCTCTTTTAGATTTTTTATATGAAAAGTGGAATATTTATAGCATTCTTACATTTGGTCCTGCAAATAATTTATCTAAACCTCTTAAATATACTGCTTCTGCTGCTAATAAACGAGTGGTAACCAGCATTCTAAAAAAAGATGAAGCATTAAATAAGTTTATTTCTGAACGTTATAACAAAATTACTAAAACTAAAGGAGCGCCAAATTCAATCGCCAAAGGTGGAGGCTTCTTTGAATGGTCATATTTTCATTTCGGAAAACTAGCAATGAGTACTCCTGGATGGTGGCCTTCAAAAATAAAAGGAGACTCTATTACAAAACCATTTAAGAATCCTAAAGCTAGTTTTTTACAGTGGGCAGAACAAGAAGGGATAAATGATGTTTTTGTAGATTGGACAGAAATTAAACATCCTGATTTTCCTAATCAAAAAGTTGAAGTTGGAGGTATTGTACCTTTTAAAATGAATAACCCTCCTTATAAAGAGATTGATGGTATTGTTGAAACACACTCAGCATTTATTGCAGAAATTGTAAAAATTCAACCTTCAATAGCATTGACAAACGTTAAGCAGGAAGATTTAGGCTCCGGGCTTACAAGAATAACTGTTGATATTCATAACTCAGGGTTAATTCCTACACATACTGAAATGGGGGATCGTTCAAGATGGTTACGTCAAATAAATGTAGATATAAGAATCAATAAAAATCAAGAAATAGTTTCTGGGCGTAAACATCAACTCATTAATGTAATTGCTGAAGACAGTTCGGTTCAATTAACTTGGCTAATTAAAGGAAAAGGAAATCTACAATTAGAAGTTGGTGCGCCACACGTAGGAACTAAAAACTTATCTATCAAACTTTAAATCTATACGTAATGAAAACATATACATATATAATTACAGCATTTCTCGTTTTTGCATTACTTCCTATAAATATTTCTGGACAAACTTCAGAAGATATATTTAGAGCCGTAGGCACGCCTCATAATCCAAAGGTTAGTATTGCATTTAATAAATATTATACATCAGAAGGTTTAGCAGCTTTAGGCAAAAAAATTGCTGATGCTCATCCCAATCTAGTAAAACGTCAATCTATTGGCAAATCTTCTAAAGGAAGAGATATTTGGATGCTAGCAATTACCGATTATTCAGTTGGAAACCCTGATCGCAAACCGGCATTTTATGTAGATGGAAACATCCACTCCAATGAAATTCAAGGAGGTGAAATATGTACTTATACAGCTTGGTATTTAACTGAAGGATTTAAAGATATTACTTATGTAAAAGAATTACTTCGGGACCGTATTTTTTATATCGTACCAACGATAAATCCTGATGCTCGTAATGATTTTATGAAAGAAGCTAATACAGCTAATAGTCCACGATCTGGGTTAATTGCTTTAGATGATGATAGCGATGGACTTTTTGATGAAGATGGTTATGACGATTTAGATGGTGACGGTTCAATTACTCAAATGAGAAGAAAAAACCCAAATGGAAATGTAATTGTTGACCCTAAAGACCCAAGAAGAATGATACGAATTGGTCCGGATGATATTGTTACTGCACAACGTTATGAGTTCTTAGGAGCAGAAGGAATTGATAATGATGGAGATGGGCGTATAAATGAAGATGTATATGGATATTACGACCCTAATAGAGATTGGGGTTGGAAATGGCAACCAGATTATATACAAAGAGGTGCTTATAAATATCCTTTTTCTGCACCAGAAACAAGAGCAGTTGCAGACTTTGTAAAGAATCATCCTAATATAGCAGGGGCACAAAGCTTTCATAATTCAGGTGGAATGATTCTTCGTGGTCCAGGAGCAGAAGAAGATTTAGCAACATATAATAGAGCTGATATTAGAATTTATGATGCTATTGGGGAAAAAGGAGCCGAATTACTTCCTGGTTACAGGTACCTAACAGTTTACAAAGATTTATATTCTGTGTTTGGTGGTGAATTAGATTGGTTTTATGGTGGTAGAGGTATTTATACATTTACTAACGAAATCTTCAATAGTTATGCTTATTATAAAAAAGAAAGAGGCGGTCAAGATGAACGCTACAAAGCTGAAAAAGATTTATTATTAGGAGATGGGTTTACTCCATGGAAAACATTTAACCACCCAACGTATGGTGAAGTTGAAATAGGTGGATTTAAAAAGAATTTTGGAAGAGCAACCCCTGGGTTTTTATTAGAAGAAGAATGTCATCGTAATATGGTATTTACTTTTTATCACGCTTATCATATGCCTAATTTATCTATAAATGATATTTCAGAAAAATCATTAGGAGGTGGTTTAAAAGAAATTACTGCAATTATTAAAAATGATCGTTTAATGCCTACTCATGCTAGTCAGGATTTAAAGTATAAAATTGAGCGTCCTGATTTTATTTCTCTTTCTGGAGGAAATGTAATCGCCGGAATGATCGTTAATAATGATGACTTTAATGTCACCACAGAACAAAAAGTAAATCCAGAAAAACTTAGAGTTAATAATATCTCAGGAAACAGTACTATTAAAGTACGTTGGATAGTAAAAGGAGGTAGTAATTATAAAATAACTGTTGATAGTGCAAAAGGAGGCTTAGTTTCTAAAACTCTTTAATTTAACAGTTATTCAAAAATGTTTTATAAAAACGCTTTATTCTATTTGGTATAAGAATAAAGTGTTTTTAATATAATCAATATATTTAATTCTGAGTAGCTCTAAAAGTGACTCCTTTTTTCATTGTATTTACAGAAATACAACCTTGCTCAGCTATAGCCAATAATTTTTCAAATTCCGAAGGATGACTACAGTTTTCGTATGAAGTATATAAAACTATATCCGTAAAACGTTTTGGTAACTCATCACTCAAAGTTGCTTCTACTATTACTTTTAATCCATTAATTTGTATGTCTCTAGATTGGGCAGCTGCAAACAGGGTACTACAAAAACATCCTCCTACTCCAGTTAGCATATATTGACCTCCCATTAAGCCCTCACTTCCCCCTCCTTTTTCTTTTGGACGATCTACAATAATTTTAAATTGGTCATGCTGTAATTGTACTGAGGTTTCAGAATTCTGCTTTAATATAATCTTTATAGTTCCCATAGTTTTATTTTAATCTAAAATAACATTTTTTGTATAAAATAATAAGTTTTGAATAGCTTAATAACTTAATTAACTATTTTAAATTTATTCATTTTTGAAAACTTATGATGTTTAGTAAACATAAAATAAGATGTTATAGGCCATAATAAAAATTGTTTTTTTAGTACTCAGTATTTTTTAATTTAGTAATTATTAATTTTTCACTGCGAATTCACAAGTATTAAAATAATAGTATTTAAAAAAATTCTGCAAAAAAGTTAGAGTTAAGTATTCATCTAAATAATTAATAAATAATGAATGCAATAGATAAAAGGCAAACAAGTATTAAATTAGAGAATAGTTTTTCAATTCACCACGATTTATTTATCAAATCAGATTCTAAAACTATTTTTGATGCCATAACACAGCCAGAACATCTCAATAATTGGTGGACATTAGAATGCTCTGGAGAACCTAAATTAAATACCGAATATAATTTTTATTTTACACCTGAATATAATTGGTACGGTAAAGTAATTCAATGCATGGTAAACGAATCTTTTTATATTAAAATGACGAAATCTGATACGGATTGGAATCCGACTTCTTTTGGTTTTGATCTCGAAAAAATGGATAATGGAGTACAATTAAGATTTTCACATATTGGATGGCATGAATGTAATAATCATTTTAGAAGAAGTTCTTTTTGTTGGGCAATGCTTCTAAATGGATTAAAAAACTATCTAGATAAAGGGATTATTATCCCGTTTGAAGAAAGAGAATAAAAAAGGTAGAAAAATACTTTAACCTTTCTACCTTTTATAATAAATAAAATTCAAGGAGTATTAAACATAATCTATATATCCTACTTCATCAGCAGTATAAAATGTATTAAAGTCTGGTTGCACTAATGTTTCTTTGGTTTGTAGTTTTTCAACTAAGTTTGGGTTAGAAATAAAAGGACGACCAATATATATCAAATCATACCCTTTGTTTAATAATGCTTCACCTTGTTCAACAGTATGAACATTTCCTCCTACAATGACAGTGCCTTCAAAATTATCTTTTATTGTTTTTTGAATATCTGTAGCAAATTCAGGTGCTTCAAAAGCAACACGCTGATCTACAATATGAATATATGCTAAGCCTAGTTGCTTTAATTCTGACGCCAAATAGGTAAATAAATCTACTAAATCATCATAATTACTTTGAAGATCATTAAATGCTCCATACGGAGAGAATCTAATTCCAACTTTATTACCTCCAATTTCGGCAACTACTTTTTTAGCAGTTTCTAAAACAAATCGCGCTCTATTTTCAAAACCACCACCATATTCATCAGTTCTGATATTTGTTTTAGGGTTTAAAAATTGATTTAATAAATACCCATTCGCACTATGTAATTCAATACCATCTGCACCAGCTTCAACCAATCGTTTAGAAGCGTTTACAAATTCGTTTTGTGCAATCTCAATATCTTCTAAAGTCATTTCTCTAGGCATTGTATGTGGTAGCATTCCTGTATCACTATAAATTTCACCTTCAAGAAAAACCGGAGATGGCGCTACAACTTCACCACCTTCTGGCAAATTAACTTGTGACGTAACACGACCTGTATGCATTAATTGAACAAATACTTTACTGCCATTTTCATGAATGCCTTCAAATACATTTTTCCAACCTTTGATTTGATCATTATTAAAAGCACCAGGAATTCTTGGGTATCCTAAACCATTGATAGAAGGAGATGTACCTTCTGTAATAATTAATCCAGCTCCAGCTCGCTGAGAATAATACGTTCTCATTAAGTCATTTGGGATATTATTTATGGCTCTACTTCGTGTTAGAGGCGCCATTACAATTCTATTCTTTAATTCTATACCACCTAATGTGGTTGGTTTAAATAAGCTCATATTTTTTTTTAATTTTTTATCAATTGTCGAAACAATATTGATTTAATTTCATGTTTTATATATTAATAGTTACCAAAAGTAACTATTATTAGTTTCAAAAAAATATTTTTATACTTTTGTTTAAAATAAAGTAGTAACCTAAAAGTAACTAGTGATGACAAGAAAGTGTATAAATAACCCAAATAATTGCCCTATCACCCACTCTATGAACATTATAGGGAATAAATGGACCTCTATTATTATTTATATACTTGATAATCGAAAATTACGATTTGGAGAACTTGCAGCAAGGATAGAAAATATAAGTCGAAAAGTATTAACCGAACAACTTCGGGAAATGGAAACACGTGGAATTATATTAAGAGAGTCATTTCAAGAAACACCTCCTAGGGTTGAATACTCTTTAACCACAAAAGGTATTGAGTTAATTCCTATTTTAAATCAACTATGTGAGTGGAGTAAAGATATTTATATAGAAAATAAAACTCCTACTTAGTTTTTATTTAAATATTTACCTATGCTATCAATTAATTAGAGTTAATAGTGGATGTTACTCCTAGTGGCTCTGGTTCGGGGAAATCACAAGGAACTTCTATTTGTTGTTCTGGAAGAAGGCTCCCTCCAATTGTATCTATTCTTGTACATTCATCAGATTCACAACTTTGCAAAACCCAGATAGATAATAAAATAGATATAATTAAAGTAGATTTTTTGTTTTTTTTCATAAACTAATATTTATATATAATTCCATTAATGACTTCAATTACGAAACTTACTTAATAAGCTAAGTTAGATTTTAAAAGTTAAAAAATCAATAGATGAGAAGTGCTATATTATTTTAAAATTATAAATAATCAAATTTCTTTTTAAAAATTAGCATTTCTTTTATAAGTCTATTATTTTCACAAGCTAAACATAAATTCTCATGAAATATCTACCATTTCTTTTTCTTTTAGTATTATTTTCTTGTAAAACAGAGAAAAAACTTTCGGACGAGCAAATTCGTTGGCAAAAACATGCAGATAACACAGAAATTATTAGAGATAATTTTGGAGTGCCTCATATTTATGGAAAAACTGATGCTGATGCTGTTTTTGGATTATTATACGCACAAGCTGAAGATGATTTTAATCGTGTCGAACAAAATTATATTTGGGCTACGGGAAGATTAGCAGAGGTTGAAGGAGAAGATGCTCTATATAGTGATTTACGTGCAAAATTATTTATGACGCAAGAAGAAGCTATTGCTAATTATGAAAAAAGCCCCAAGTGGCTAAAAGAACTATGTAATGCGTTTGCAGATGGTTTAAATTATTATTTATATACACATCCAGAAGTTACTCCTAGGTTGTTAACACGATTTGAACCTTGGATGCCAATGTATTTTAGCGAAGGATCGATTGGAGGAGACATAGAAAGAGTACGTACTGCAAAGATAAAAGCTTTTTATGAAGGGGATATGGAAGTTCCCGAAACACAAAAAGTAGCAATGCTATTAGAGGAAGAAGCATTGGAACCAAAGGGTTCAAACGGAATCTCAATTTCTGGAAAATTAACTGAATCTGGAAACCCTATTCTATTAATAAATCCTCACACATCATTTTTCTTTAGAGGAGAAGTACATGTAGTAAGTGAGGAAGGTCTTAATGCATATGGAGCAGTAACTTGGGGGCAATTTTTTGTATACCAAGGGTTCAATGAAAAAACAGGCTGGATGCACACTTCTACTTACACAGATGTAATTGATGAATTTAAAGAAGATATCATAAAAATTGATGATAAATTAATGTATAAGTATGGTGAAGAGTTACGCCCAGTAGAATCTTCAGAAGTGACTTTAAAATATAAGATTGGAGATACATATAAAGAAAAAACATTTCCAATGTATCGTACACATCATGGACCTATAACACATATAACTAATGGTAATTGGACTTCTACTGCTATGATGTGGGATCCAGTAAATGCATTACATCAATCTTATGTTAGAACAAAACAAATAGGTTATAAAGGTTTTCGTGAAATGATGGATATTCGTACCAATTCTTCAAACAATACTGTTTATGCTGATGCCGAAGGTAATATTGGGTATTTTCATGGTAACTTTATTCCTGTAAGGAATACAAAATTTGATTATACACAACCGGTGGATGGTAGTAATCCAGAAACTGATTGGAATGGTTTACATACTGTTGACGAAGCAATTACATTATTAAATCCTGAAAATGGATGGTTACAAAATTGTAATTCAACACCATATACATCTGCTTTAGAGTTTAGTCCTAAAAAAGAAGATTATCCAAATTATATGTCTATCGATAGAGAAAATTTTCGTGGAATACATGCTATAGGTTTACTTAAAAATAGCAATGGCTATACTTTAGATCGAGTGATTGAAATGGCGCATGATACTTACCTTCCTGCGTTTGAAGCATTAATTCCTGGGTTAGTAGAAGCTTACGATAAATCTACAGCTAAAAACCCAGAGTTAAAAGATGCTATTGAAATATTGAGAGCTTGGGATTTTAGAACTTCAAAAACTTCTGTAGCCATGGCATTAGCACATTTTTATGGAACACATTATGGGCGCAAAGGAAAACGACCAAGTAGAATGAATGATATGGAACTTATGACCTATTTTGGATCGAAATCACCTTTAGCTGAACGCCTAGCTATTTTTGAAGAAGTTATCGATCAAATGACAGCAGATTTTGGAACTTGGAATACGCCTTGGGGAGATATTAATAGGTATCAACGCTTAAACGGAGATATTCGTCAAGCATTTGATGATAATAAACCAAGTATTCCTATTGGTTTTGCATCTGGCCGTTGGGGAGCTTTAGCTGCTTATGGTGTAAGTTATACAAATCCAACTGCAAAAAAAATCTATGGCACCCGAGGTAATAGTTTTGTAGCTGCTGTAGAATTTGGTGATAAAGTAAAAGCGAAGACCATGCTTGCTGGTGGACAAAGCGGAGATCCATCATCTCCTCACTTTAATGATCAAGCACAACGTTATGCGGATATGGAGTTTAAAGATGTTCCTTATTATAAAGAAGATGTATTAAAAGTTGCTAAAAAAACATATCACCCAGGCGATAAATAATAAAATGTATCCTTATCATAATAAAATAAAACAACGTATTGCAAATAATGAGCTTGTTAAATATGAATTTATAGAGTGTTACAAGGATATTTCACCCTGTCTATTACTCTATTTTAACACCGAACCTTATGTAAGACCCATACGAGAACATCGTTTTGAAGAATATAAAAGAATACTGAAATAAGGAAATCAAAAAGCCACCATATTTATAAACATGATGGCTTTTTTTTACTAATAAAATTTATAATTTATATTATAATGCAGCTAAAATTTCAGATGGATCTGCTCTTAATTTATAATCTTCTTCTAAAAAATGATAAGAAACTGTTCCGTCTTGCTCAACAACATAAGTTGCAGCAATTGGCAACTCTTGATTTGTATTAGCTTGATTGCTATCTAAATCAATTCCAAATCCTTTATATAATTCTTGTAATGGTTCTGGTAATCTAAAAACTAAATTTAAATCTTTAGCTACTTTATTATCAGTATCTGATAAAACTTCAAATGATAATTCATTCTTTTCTTTTGTGGTTAACGAATTATCTGGAGCTTCAGGAGCTATTGCAATTAGTTTTGCACCTTTAGCTTCAATCTCAGGTAAAGCATTTTGTAATGCTTTTAATTCTAGATTGCAATAAGGGCACCAACCACCTCTATAAAATGCTAAAACTATTTTATTATTTGTTAATATGTTATTTATATTAACCATTTCTCCAGTAGCATTAGGTAACGTAATTTCTGGAAGCTTCCCTCCCGTTTTTAAAGCATTATTTAAAATAGAATCGTTAATCAATTCATCTATTGCCGATCTCATAATATCTTGTGCTGGCTGAGGAATACGTTCTGCGCTTCCTGCTGCGTGTGCTTTAAGTTGTTCTGTTAATGACATATTTATTTTTTATTATATAGTTTTAGACTCGTTTACTACTTCAAAATTACAGCTAAAATAATTTACTTGAGTAATCAGATAAGGCTTTAACAAATTTTAACAGTAGCTTCAAAAAAACAAAACATATTTTATACTCTAAAGTTTTCTCTTTCTTCAATCATCATCATTTTATATTTATATGGTATTGTTTTTGATTCTTTTCTAATACATTAACATATAAATAAATAACTTATGAGAAATTCAAAAGCACCAGAAGTAAATGCAGGATCAATGGCAGATATTGCATTTTTATTACTTATCTTTTTTTTGGTTACAGCAGTAATTCCAAATGATAAAGGTATTGCTAGAAAACTCCCTCCTCTTTGTTTAGAAATGGATTGCAGTGAGGAGTTATCGGAGCAAAACGTCTTAAGAATTTCTTTAAACGCTAGTAATCAAATATTTGTTCAAAATGAGATTATCTCAATAGAAACATTTAAAAATAAAATAAAAGCATTTGTAGATAATAACGGAGACAAAAGCTGTAATTATTGTAAAGGATTAAATTTAAATAAGTCTTCAGATAATCCAAAAAAAGCAGTGATATCATTTCAAGTACACCCAGAAACATTTTATAATACATTTATAAAAGTACAAGATGAATTATCTAAAGCCTATTATGAACTACGTAAGCAATATGCATTAAATATTTTAGGAAAGCATATTGATGTCCTAAATTCTGAAGATATCAAAACATTAAAAAAAGCGTACCCATTTAAAGTTTCAGAAGCAGAAGTAAAGTAATTTAAATACTATTGTTTTATTAGTATATTTGATTTTATAACTAACATATTATTTTATGAAATCATTTGTCCAAAGAAAATATCTTTTAAAGTCAATCACATTCTTAAATTTTGCTTTTTTAACTAGCATTGCATTTATATCTTGTAAACAAGAACCTTTAACTGAAGCAGAACTTATTGCTAAAGCTACTGAGATTCACGAACGCGTGATTACTTTAGATACGCATTGCGATATTAATATCAACAATTTTACAAACAAGGTAAATTATACACAAGATTTAAACAATCAGGTTAATCTTCCTAAAATGAAAAAAGGAGGGCTTGATGTAGCATGGTTTATTGTTTATACAGGTCAAGATTCATTAACTTTAGATGGATATGCGAATGCGTATGACAATGCTATAAGTAAGTTTGATGCCATTCATAAATTAGTAGAGGATATTGCACCTAATGACATAGAATTAGCGGTGACTTCTGATGATGTGAAACGTATTCAAGCTGCTGGTAAAAAAGTAGCGATGATCGGTATTGAAAATGGGTACCCTGTAGGCTTAGATATTAGCAATGTGAAAAAGTTTTACGATATGGGAGGGCGTTATATGTCCTTATCACATAATGGGCATAGTCAACTAAGCGATAGTAACACGGGAGAAGGTGATGGTGTTTGGTTACATAATGGATTAAGTGATTTCGGGAAGGAAGTCGTTAAAGAAATGAATAAATGGGGAATGATGATAGACGTTTCTCATCCATCTAAAGAAGCAATGCGACAAATGATCGAACTCACAAAAGCTCCTATTATTGCTTCACATTCTTCTGCACGAGCATTATGTGACCATAGTCGTAATTTAGATGATGAACAATTACAATGGTTAAAAGAAAATGGTGGTGTTGTGCAGACTGTAGCTTTTAGGAGTTATGTTAGTAAAGAAAAAAGTGATGCACGTAATGAAGCAGCAAACAAATTACGCCATCAAATTGCAAATGAACTTGGTGTAACTTGGTATGGCAGGCGAGAGTTTAGAGATTTAGACAAAGCTGTTCAGGATTCTATTAGAGCAACTGGTAATTTGGAAAAGATTACAGAGCTAGTAACTGCTAAAATTGAAACAATGAACGATTTTCCTGCAGATGTAAATGTATCTGATTATGTAGACCATATTGATTATTTAGTAGAAAAAATGGGATTAGATCATGTAGGTATTAGTAGTGATTTTGATGGAGGCGGCGGTGTTGAAGGTTGGAATGATGCGTCAGAAACTTTAAATGTTACTATCGAGTTAGTACGTCGTGGTTATACCGAAGCACAAATAGAGCAATTATGGAGTGGTAATTTATTACGTGTTTTAGATAAAGTACAAGCTATAGCAAAAGAAATTCAAACACAATCTTAATTATTTACAATTAAATAAATGTATGAAGCAGTAATTAAAAAGATTACTGCTTTTTTATTTCTAAAGCTTAATTTTTATGATAAGTAATATCAACTACAACCTATCTAGTACTTTTGTACATCTTTTTTCAAACTCTAAAAAGTTATAGTTTTATATTTAGCGATATACTTTTGTCTCATAACTTTTAAAAATCAAAAATCATGAAACGAACAGTTAAATTATCAGCAATTCTTATAGTACTATGTTTAAGCACACATCTATCTTTTGCACAAAGCAAAAGCATTGAGAAAACAATTACATTGAATGGAAAATCTAAAACAGAGGCCATTAATATCAATGTAAATAAGAATATAAAATCTCTAGTATCTTTTGCGCAAAGCAAAAGCATTGAGAAAACAATTACATTAGATGGAAAATCTAAAACAGAGGCCATTAATATCAATGTAAATAAGAATATGAAATCCCTAGATTTAAACATTAAATGTGAAATTGATAAAGGTTTTATAATTATAGAAATATTAAGCCCTGAAAAAAAAGAAAAAGGTAAGTTATTGATTTTAAATAAAATAAATGATAAGTTAAGTATTTATAGTCCAATAACTCATGAAGGCAAAAAACAATTTGAAGATAAATTCAAATATTTTTTAACTATAAAAGATACTACACTCTATAAAGGTTATACTCCAATAGATAATTTTAATTCTACTAATGGCGAGATTAATAAAAAATTTAGTTTGCCAACTGAAGGTGAATGGCAAATAAAAGTAAAGTCAGAAAAAGGTAAAGGGAAAATTTCGATTAAAAGTAAAACCAACTAATAGCATATAGTGTTAATGAATCGTTTATTTATAGACATGCCTAAAAATAACAGTTATTTATCTATATTATTTATACTCTATTTTGGTTTATTTGGATACGCTCAATTAGATAAAGATAAAGGATTAATTCAAGGAGAGGTTCAAATAGATACTACAGTTTGGGAATCTACAGTGTATCTTTCCTATATTCCTACTTTCAACTATATGTCTGTTATATCGTATGATATGATTATTACTGCTGCAAAGATAGATAGTACTGGGCATTTTAAATTTGACACTAGTTTTTTACCGGAAGAACAACAGTTATATAGAATACACATCCCTAAGAAGGATACCTCGCCAATTTCTCTAATCATTGGCGGCAAAGAGGAAAATCATATGTTTCTTATTGCTAACAAGACTTCTCATATTACCATTAACTCCGTAAGTTCTATTTCGCTATTTAGTGACGTTTCATTTTCTGATAATCATGTCAACTCAGATTTTCAAAAAGTGATTAACATTGTAAAAAGTGAAGATGATATCGATTTCAATACCACTTTAATGCAACGGAAACTCATTAAAGAAAGCATAAAAAAAGAACTTAAAGCAATTGCAGAGAAAAATCAAAATCCATTAGTAGCACTTTATGCTATATATAAAAGTGATATTGATGACAGCAATATAGAAGATCAGCAATTTATTAAAACATTTGATGATAAATGGCATTCTGAAGACAATCCCTATTTTAATGCATATAGGAATACTTACACAATGCAATCATCTAATAACTATTATTTGGTATTCTTATCTATTGGTGCTTTTCTATTAATTATGGGATATGTTTTTATTTATGTATTCAAAAAGAAAAAGAGCAGCAATAATAAAAAACAATTACAATCGCTTAGCATTCAGGAACGAAAAATATTAGGTTTAATTCAACAAGGGCTATCTAATAAAGAAATCTCTGATGAATGTCATATCGAATTAAGTACTGTAAAAACCCATGTGAGTAATATTTATTCTAAACTCAATATTAAATCCAGAAAAGATGCAATGGGAATTAATTCGTAAATGTTTGATATAAAAAAGAAACTCTGTAAACTACAGAGTTTCTTTTTTAATGAACTTTATTTTAGTTTAATTATTAATTAATCCCTGCCCTTCTATCCAAGGAGCTCCGGCTTGCTTCAAGCTACGTTCAATAGCTGGTAATGTATTCACAATACGTTGAAGTTTAGATTTAACCTCCTGTAATTGTTTCTTGGCTCTATTAAAGGATGCTTTTTGATTGCCTGTTGGTCCATACGTATTTGATAAACCATTAAATACCATTCGATTGCCGTCGTTTGGTGTTGGATTAGAACGTTCTCCAATCTCTCCTTTTACAGGGTGGCCTCGTAATTCTTTTTGTACTTTTAATAAAGCTAATCGCGTATCATTAATTTGTTTTAATAAAGCATCATTAAGTGCTGTCGTTTTATTCGCTGCACGTTTCATAGCGGCGATACGCTGTATACTATTGGTCATCATTAAATTAGTAGCCGTTAAATCTTGTTGGAAGCTAAAGGCCTCTTCTCTAAATTGATTGAATTCATCAAACGACTTACGAGGTAAATGGCCATCATACATCGGTACGACTTTAAATTCTTTAGGTCCTTGTAATTCTGTAGTAACACCATCCACACGTTTTACTAAAGTTACTGTGTAAGTCCCAGGTGTCGCCATTATAAAGCCACTACCAATACCATCACCACGTCCATTTAATCGCTCACCATTTTTATTGGGATGATTTAACCCCCAACTCACACGATTAAATCCTTTTTTATTCGTTCCTCTAACCGTGTTCACTATCTTTCCATCTACATCCTTTACAATTAGTAAAACATCTGGGCCATCTTGGTTATTCTCCGCTTCAAGTGCATCCCATCCAGGGAAATCTGTATTTGTTTTTTCTCGTGTTTTACGTTCTCCTTTTAAAGATTTAATACTATTTGACATAAAATACGTAAACGTGGCTCCAAACGCTGGATTAGGTGCAATGTATTCTGCATCCCCTTGACTTCCCACTCGTGTAGACGGGCGATACCATAAAGCATCTTTAATATCGAATAAAGTCGCTTCAGCTTTTAACATCGAAGCATCAAAATTTCGTATTGGTGAAATATCATCTAAAATAAAGAACCCTCTACCAAATGATGCTCCAACTAAATCATTCTCTCGACGTTGAATCGTAATATCTCTAAAAGCGATAGTTGGCACGCCTCCATTAAGTTTTATCCAGTTACTACCTCCATCATTAGTAAAATAAATACCATATTCTGTAGCGGCAAACAATAGATCTTTCTTTACGTGATCTTGTACCAAACGCCATACTAAAAGGCGTTCTGGTAAGTTTCCGTTAATCAATTTCCAGCTTTTACCTTTATCTGTACTTTTAATAATATAAGGCTTATAATCACCATATTTATGATTATCTACAGCGGCATACACCACATTAGCATCAAATAAATCTGCACGGACATCATTTACAAAAGGTACATTTCCTAGTCCTTTTATCGTTGCTAAATTAAATTTACTCCACGATTGTCCTCCGTTTTCTGTCACTTGAATCATTCCATCATCAGTTCCTGCATAAATTAAGCCTTCTTGTTTTGGCGATTCTGCTAGAGACGTAATGGTATTATAATTAGACATCGCGCCAATATCCCAAGCATTGTCCCAGCTTTGTTGTTTACCAAACATTGGTAAAGTAATACGATCTTGATTTAAAGTAAGGTCATTAGATATTGGTGTCCAATCATCTCCTCTATTTTCAGACCTCCAAACACGTTGTGAAGCAAAATATAAACGTTTAGGATTATGAGGGCTCACTAAAATTGGAGCATCCCAATTAAAACGCTCAAAAGGTTCTCCTTCTCTAGCTTGTGGTTGAATGAACACTGTTTCTTTTGTCGTTTGATCAATTCGCCATAAAGCACCTTGTTGAAATTCGCCATAGGTAATATTAGGATTGCCTGGTTCTACAGCAGATTGATGACCATCAGCGCCTAACGTTTTCCACCAATCAGAATTTGCAATTCCATCTGAACTTGTGGTACGAGATGGTCCGCCGTGTGATCCGTTATCCTGAGTTCCTGCATAAATTTTATAAAATGGCTTGGAATCATCTACACCTAATTTAAAATATTGTGTAATTGGCAAGTTTCTTATGAACTTCCAACTTTTCGTTAAATCAAAACTTTCGTACAAACCTCCATCTGTTCCAAACAACACATAATTAGGATCACCATCTTTAAATGCCATTGCGTGGCTATCAACATGCTTATTACGTTCGTTCATCGTGTAAAACGTTTTTCCATGATCATCAGAAATCAGTACACGATTGTTCATCAAAAATAGTTTTCCTTCATGATGCGGAGACGCATATAACTCTTGATAATAATGTGGTCCTGTTCCACCAGAAACCGCATCTGATTGTTTGGTCCAAGATTCACCGCGATTGTTTGATATAAATACACCTCCTGTTTTACGATCTAATTCTATCGCAGCATAAATCACATCTGGATTAAATGGTGACATTGCTAAACCTATTTTACCTTTATTTGAACTAGGAATACCTTTTTTAAGCTCAATCCAAGTTTCACCACCATCAGTACTTTTATGTATTCCTGTTCCTGGTCCACCACCTAAGTAAGCAGCAACCGTACGTTGGCGCTGCCAAGTAGCTGCATATAATACATCGGGATTTCTAGGATCTATAAGTAAATCAGTTGCTCCAATCCATTCTGCATTTCCAAGTGTTCTATTCCAAGTTTTACCGCCATCTGTAGTTTTATACACGCCGCGTTCTCCTCCACTCGTCCATAAAGGGCCTTGTGATACTGCCCAAACGATATTAGAATCTTCAGGGTGTACAATAATTTTAGATAAGTGCTCAGAATTTTTCAACCCCATATTCTTCCATGATGCACCATCATCGTGGCTTACATAAATACCATCTCCAAAAGCAACGTGACGCCCACCAACATTTTCACCAGTACCCACCCAAATAGTATGTGTATTATTAGGGTCGATTGTAATACAACCTATAGAGTATGATTTCTGGTTATCAAAAATAGGCTTCCATGTGGTTCCTGAATTTACTGTTTTCCAGACACCTCCTGAACCTACAGCGACATACCATACATTTTCATTGTCAGGATGAATTGCAATATCAGCAATTCTACCTGAGGTAAATGCGGGTCCAATGTTTCTAAACGACAAACCACTAAAGGTCTTATCTGTTACTTTTTGTGCCTGTACAGACACAATCATTCCTATAAGACATAGCCATAAGAATGATGCTTTTAAAATTGATTTCATTACTTAAAATTATATTTCTGTGATTGAAAAAGTTAGAACAAGCAATTTAATACAATTTAATAGAAAGGCAATCAGATATTAACAAGTCATATGTTAAATTATAAGGGTTGAGTTCTTACTCATAAATATCTATTAAAATGTTAAAATTTCACTTCAAGTCATAATTAAATGACTCTGTAAAGCCCTGTCAATACTCAATAGTAAGCTTTTAGTAAGATTTAGGGGATATAGGTGTAGATAAATTGTAATTAAAAAACAAGACAAACGAATTACTTCGATCTGTCTTGTTTTTTTAGTAAGAGTAACCTAAAAGAGAAATCTTTTGTCAAGATTGCTTTTGGTATATTTCTCTGAACAGAGCAATCTTGAAATGTTTTTAACATTCATTTATATCGTTAAAATCAACCATTTGTATCTGGAATGCAAACGCTACCCCCACATCTACCTGTTGGACAATGCGGCAAACCTGTAAAGCAAGCAAAACCTTCTGTTCCCGAACCACAATGTTCTATATATTCTATAAGAGTAAAGCCTCCATTAATAGATTTCTGTTCTGTTTTGTTTAGGGCAGCGCCTAATTTTAATAAATTTTTCATAATAAAAAGTTTTAATAATTATTTTAAAACCGTGAACATTTAATGGCATTCACAGCATATGCCAATTCTTCGCGAATGAGAATTAATAATACATCCAAAGTAAGAAAAATATTAAAATACAGCACTATTATTCTTATACTTTTAACAAATACATTTTAAAACAATAAATTTATTTTATCTCATAATATGGCTATAAATGCTCTAACAGTTTATCAATTCTGTTTAAAATAAACTTAGTATATTAGATTAATTAAACCTTAAAAATGAAAAATATTTTTTTGAATATAATTTTACTAATGTCTTTTTCAATAAGTTTTTCTCAAAAAAATACTGATGGTATTTATTTAAATTTTAATCAATTTAAGAATGGAAAACCTTGTCTTGTAGAAAATATTGTATTCAAGAATAAATCTGAAAAACTTTTAACCGTAGATGAAATAATAAATCAATGTGATGGATTTGATAAAATAAATAAATTGATTGCAATTTCTCATAAAGGGAATATCTATTATAATATGAAACATAATATTGAATTTACAACAAAAAATAGATTCTCTAAATTAGTGATTACAGGTAAATATTGTGCTTTTATTGTAGATGAATCATATCCAAGAAATATTCAGGGTCAAGCAGGTTTTACTAACGGGCGTTTTGGTGGATATATAGATGAAGTATCTGAATCAGGGAAGAAAATGGGTAAGAAAAAGGTGTATTTTTTAGATACTAATAGAGATTATAGGCTGCGTGTTTTAACAAGAAAAAGATTGAAAAGCTTACTTTCTGACCATCCTGAAGGTCTAAAAAGATTATCAGATTCAGAAAAATCCACAAAATTATATCTAGAATTATTAAATAGTCTTAACTAGTTAGAAGTACTCTAACGAGCGTACTTAAATCTATATTACTTTGTATTGATTTTTTAAGGTTAATTTCTTTTAGAATTGATTTTTCATCTGCTCACTAATTAATGTATAAAATGTATTAAAATCAGGATCAATAATAATTCGAGTAACGGTATCTACACCCTCTGTAGCATATTCGCTTTTACCCATGGCATTCATACGTTTAGGAGCAATCTCATAATCATTTTGTAAAACTCTTACAACGGAAGCAGCTTGTCTAGCACTGAGATCCCAATTATCAATAAGGTTTTCATCTTTAAATGCCAAAGCATTACTATTACCTTGTACTGTGATTTGCATTCCAGGATTACCACTTAGTATTTTAGCCAATTGTTCCAGTACAGTTTTACCACTTTCATTAACATTAAAATCTTTATCTGTATTTTCAAAGAGTTTTGTATTAGGAATACTTATGATTACACTTCCATTAACAAGTTTTACAGGAATACTATCTCCTATACCCTCTTTAAATTGCGTAAGCGTTACTAGTTTTAAAGAGTCTATTCGCGTTAGAGCACTATTAATACTTTCTACCTGACCCTCTTTTTCTTTTAAAATTTGAAATGTTTTACTAACATTTTCAGATCTCTTTTTAGAGGTTTCTGTCATTAGATTTAAATTGGTTAAAAGCGATGCATTAGTTTGTTTTAAACCAGAAATCTGTTCTTCGAGAGAAGACAACTTAACTTTACTGACTTTCTCATTTTTTTGAGAAGTTGCTAAAGATGCTTGAGTAGATTCTATTTCTGATTTAAGTGCTTCGATCTCTAATAACAAGTCTTTTTTCTTTTGCGCAATGGCTATAATTGCAATTAAAGAAAAGATAAGAGTCAAAAAAGTAGTTTTTTTCATAAGCTTCAATTTTCTGTATTTCTAAATAAAATACTCTGTGCGAAAGTAAAAACAATTTTTCAAAAAAAAATATTATAATCTGTTGATAAAAGTATTTTAACAATTTTAATATTTAGTTTAAGAATAAGCTTCATCAAGCCTATAGGAAAAAGCTAACGCTTTAATGTAAGTAGTACATTATTAAATTATAATAGCGTGTGAAATTAATATGCTAATAACTCTTTTAAAGCAGCTTCAAATCGATTCTTCCCTAAATATTGTTCTTCTAGCTGATTGATAAACGGGATTGGAGTTTCTAAGCTTGCAACTCGTTTTACTGGAGCATCTAAATACTCAAAGCACTCCTCCATTAGCATCGCAGAAATATCTGATGCTATACCACCGAACATAGAATCTTCTTGAAGAATAATAGCTTTCCCTGTTTTTTTAACCGAATTAAAAATAGCGTCTTTATCTAAAGGCTGTAAAGATCTTAAATCGATTAAATCTGCATTAATATCAGTATTCTTATCTAATGTTTCTAAAGCCCAATGCACGGTTGCACCATAAGTGATAATCGTTACATCAGTTCCTTCTTCTATTATAGAAGCTTTACCAATAGGCAATGTGTAATAATCTGTTGGTACATCTTGGCGAATACTACGATATAACGCTTTATGTTCAAAAAACAGCACCGGATTAGGATCATTAATTGCTGTCGCTAATAAACCCTTAGCATCATAAGGAAATGCTGGGTATACAACTTTTAAACCTGGTGTTTTGGTAAACCAAGCTTCATTAGTTTGCGAATGAAAAGGGCCTGCTGCTACTCCTGCTCCACAAGGCATTCTAACAACAACATCGGCATTTTGATTCCAGCGGTAATGCGATTTAGCCAAATAGTTAACTACTGGATTAAATCCAGATGTCACAAAATCTGCAAATTGCATTTCTACTACACTTTTAATTCCATTAATAGATAAGCCCATACCCGCTTCTACAATAGCAGATTCGCAAATTGGGGTATTACGTACACGCTCTTTACCAAAAGCTTTAACAAAACCATCTGTTATTTTAAAAACACCTCCGTAATCTGCTACATCTTGTCCCATGATAATAAGATCTTGATGGCGCTCCATAGATTGTTTTAAGCTTTCAGATATAGCATCTACAAATCGTTTCTCTTCTAATTTATTATTTTCATTAACATGTTGGTAATCAAAGTATTGATAAACATCATTTAATTCGTCACTTAAATTAGGGGTGATTATGTCCTCATCATATGCTTTATCTAAATGTTCTGTAATTTCGTTTGAAAATTCTTCCTTATAAGCAGTAGCTTCAGCTTCAGTTAAAATATCTTTGCTTAATAAATAATTGTAGAAATTCTCAATAGGATCTTTCTTAGCCCACTGCTCCATCAAATCATTAGGCACATATTTTGTACCACTCGCTTCTTCATGACCACGCATCCTAAACGTTTTAAATTCTATCAAAACTGGTCTTGGGGTTTTGCGAACACTCTCTGCAAGTTTGCTTACCTTCTCGTAAACTTCAATAATATTATTCCCGTCAATAATATGAGATTCCATACCATAACCTATACCTCTATCGGCAATATGTTCACAATTATATTGCTCTGATGTTGGAGTAGATAAACCATAGCCGTTATTCTCCACACAAAATAATACTGGTAAGCCCCATACAGAAGCTACATTTAAAGCTTCGTGAAAATCTCCTTCGCTGGTACCTCCTTCTCCAGTAAATACAGCTGTAACTTGATTGTTTTTCTTTAAAAGGTTTGCCAATGCAATTCCATCTGCTACTCCCAATTGTGGCCCTAAATGAGAAATCATACCAACAATATTATACTCTTGAGTTCCAAAGTGAAACGAACGATCCCTACCTTTAGTAAACCCACTTGCTTTACCCTGCCATTGTGCAAACAATCGATACAATGGTATTTCTCTTGTAGTAAACACTCCCAAATTACGATGCATTGGAAGCATATATTCCTCAGGTTTTAAAGCCATTGTTACACCAACAGAAATGGCTTCTTGACCTATACCAGAAAACCATTTTGAAATTTTACCTTGACGTAATAAAATAAGCATCTTCTCCTCTATCATTCGAGGCTTAAGCATATTTTTATAGAGTTGCTTTAAGGTAGTATTGCTTAATTTCTTTTTATCGAAAGTGATAGCAGGTTTTGAGGTGGTTTTTATTCCCATTTGTTGTATTTAATAACTTCAAAAGTAGCAAAATTATGCCTATAGATCATTCTAAATTAACTTTTAAAATCCAAGCTTTTGTCAATTCATTATCTAACCGGATTTCCTTCAAATCATTATAAAGTAAATTAACATCCGTATTATTTTTTATAGATACATAATAATAGCTATTACCTGGTATAGAGAATATATCAGGATTAAAGTTTTTAGACCTTAATTTTTTAGACCATTTTTCTGCATTTGCTTTACTAGAAAACACATTAGTAACTATATAATATCCCGCAGATAGATCTGGTATTTTAATAGAGTTACTCTTACTGATTTTCTTTAATTCTTTAGCTCTAATTTCTTTATTTAATTTACTTTCAACTATTGCGTTTTCTTTTTGTTTCTTTAACGGTTCTGTATCTACAACGTTTTCTTTAATATTATTTTCTTTTACTATTTTTAATGTTGGTGGAGCTATTATGGTTTCCTGATAATATCTTTCACTTAGAGTGGTTTGAAACGCAGTAAAAAATAAAAAGTACTCATCTTTTTGAGTTTCAAACTTTAAACTCACCGATTCAACATTATTAGAGATTAGTTTATTCTCTTCGTTTAGTATCTTAAATTTTGCAATATCAAACCCTAATGTATTCATGCTATTTGGAATTCTCTTATCCAATATATTCTCATCAATAGTAATACTACTATTAAAAAAATTATTTACTTCTCTAACAGAATTACTTAGTGCTACAAATGTGTTTTTTTCTGTATTAAAAACAGACACTCGATCTTTATCTATTGAGTTATCTCCTTCTAATGCGCCAATGGTAATTTCTGTCTGTACCTCTCCTCCCTCTGGTGATTTAAAATTTTTAAAATCTATTATAGGTGATTTTCTATTAATGAATTCAAATCCATCGTAAGTAGTAATGTATTTTAACGAATCTGTATCATTTTCATAAACCACATAAAGCATCCATCCTGCAGAACTACCTCCAGACATTAAGCCTTCTAAAGCAGGAACATTGGCTACTGTATATAATCCATTTGGTGTACTTAATCCTTTTATTAACGCAGTAATATCTTTATAACACACATAGGGTGATCTAATTTTTAAAGCTATTTTATTACCTTCCTTTTTTCCATCATATAAAATCTCGCCAATAATAGACTGATAATTATTATTAGGGAGTTTAAGCTTTATAGTATTTAACGATTTATCTCTTTTTTTTACAGTATCGTAAATTTCACGATTGCCATTAATTCTTTTAATGCCTTTGTTTCCAGGGTAAGTTCCTGTCCAATACAATCCAGCATATACTATATTTGAGCCTGAAGGAATCTCTAATTCGGAAGCGCTTGAGCTAAAAGTACTATTGTCCTTATCTATATCGACATAAGTCATTTTATATTTATCATTAATCTGATTTGCATTATTAAATACTTTAGTTTTATTTTTACTTAAGGTATTATTCCCGATAACTTGTGTATCTCCTCTAAGATAAAATGTTTTGTTTTTAGCAAAAGTTATAGTCTCTTGGCTATTGGCTAAAAATGGTAAAATCAAGAAAATAAATACAATGTTTTTCATTATGGTGTTTCACTATTATTTTCGTTATAAAAATATACTTTTATTTTAATGTTTGCTACTTATGCGTTTATCTAAAACAGATTCTTTAATTGTTTATGGTTTTATCATATTTAAACTTAAAATACGATACCAAATTTGATTTCAATTTTATCTATATTTGTTGCTCTAGTTAAACTTATAAATAATAATGAAACGCATACCTAGTGTTAATCTTGAAGATTTTATTTCAGGAGATTCTAAACGAAAACAACAATTTATAAATGAGATTGGTAAAGCTTATGAAGATATTGGTTTTGTAGCGTTAAAAGGGCATTTTTTGAATACTAATTTGGTTGAAGATTTATATACTGAAATCAAAAACTTTTTCTCTCTTCCTATTGAAACCAAACACAATTATGAAATTCCTGAAATCTCAGGGCAAAGAGGATATGTATCGTTTGGAAAAGAAAGTGCTAAAGGGAAAAAAGAAGGAGATTTAAAAGAGTTTTGGCATTTTGGACAATATGTAGAAAATAACTCAGAATTAGAAAAAGAATACCCGAGTAATATTTACGTAAAAGAGCTACCTAATTTTAATCATGTAGGGAAACAAGCTTATAAGATGCTAGAAAAAACGGCAAAATATGTCTTAAGAGCTTTAGCTTTACATTTAAATTTAAAAGAGACTTATTTTGACGAATTTATAGTTAATGGCAATAGTATTTTACGTCCTATTCACTACCCGCCAATAAAAGAAGAGCCAAAAAATGCTGTTCGTGCTGCAGCTCATGGTGATATTAATTTAATTACCTTATTAATGGGAGCTCAGGGTCGTGGATTACAAGTTAAAAATCATCAAGGTGAATGGGTTGATGCCATTGCTGAGCCTGATGAATTAATGATTAATGTTGGAGACATGTTATCTCGACATACTAATAATAAATTAAAATCTACGATTCATCGTGTAGTAAATCCTCCAAAAGAGCTATGGGGTAACTCACGCTATTCTATTCCATTTTTTATGCATCCTATTAGTAGCATGAAACTAGATGTTTTAGAGGTTTGTATAGACGAGAATAATCCAAAGCAATTTGAAGATATTAATGCTGGTGAATTTTTAAATGAACGCTTAATTGAATTAGGATTGATAAAAAAATAATGGATTTACAAGACCAATTAAAAAATCTTTTTCCAGATCATAAACCATCTGAAACAAATGAGCTTATTGAATCTTCAGATTCTATTTGGATGCAAGATGATCCTATTATCTGTAAATATGAGAAACGAAAAGGAAAACCTATTACCATTTTAGAAGGTTATACTGGTGCGACAGAAGATTTTAAGGCACTTGCTAAAGAGCTTAAAACCAAATTAAGTGTTGGTGGTAGTTTTAAAGATGATAAAATTATTATACAAGGAGATTATCGCGATAAAATTATGACGCTCCTTAAAGCTAAGGGGTTTAACGTAAAACGCGTTGGTGGTTAACATAAATTATTCATGTCTTTAAAAGCGTCAGAACTCATATTAAACTCAGACAATAGTATTTATCACTTAAATTTACGACCTGAACATATTGCTAATACAATTATTACTGTAGGTGATCCAGATAGAGTTTCTCAAGTTATATCGTTTTTTGATACCGTTGAATTTGTAATTCAAAAACGTGAATTCCATACACAAACGGGTATTTATAAAGGAAAGCGGCTTACTGTTATTTCTACAGGAATTGGGACTGATAATATTGATATTGTACTTAATGAATTAGACGCATTAGTAAATATTGATTTCTCTACTCGAAGAGTAAAAGATAATTTAACTTCTTTAGAAATCATTAGAATTGGAACTTCTGGCTCTATCCAAGAAAATATCCCTATAAATAGTTTTTTAATTAGTGAACTTGCAGTTGGTTTTGATAATTTACTTCAATTTTACAATAGTGATCATATACAGGAAAAATCAATTTCTGAAGCAATTCTAACACATATGAGATGGCATGATAGTAAATTAAATCCATATGTGATTTTTGCTAATGACACACTCCTAAAAAAATTTGACTCTCCAATGATTATTAAAGGGTTTACTGCAACAAATTCTGGGTTTTATGGTCCGCAAGGGAGGGTATTAAGGCTACCTTTAAAAGATGAAGATTTAAATCATAAATTAACTAACTTTAAATTTAAAAATAATGTAATTACTAATCTAGAAATGGAAACAGCAGGAATTTATGGCTTAGCAAAACTATTAGGTCATAAAGCTATCTCTATAAATGCTATTTTAGCAAATCGAGCTACTGGAGAATTTAGTAAGAATCCAGAAATAATAGTAAGTAATTTAATAAAATATACACTTAACACATTAGTATCTTAAATCGAATTTATGAAAACGGTTAGAGTCGGTGGCGTACCAGAACATTTTAATTTAGCATGGTATTTAACTTTAAAAGCTGGAGCATATAAAAAAGAAGGGATTAATTTGCGTTGGAAGGACTATCACGGTGGTACTGGACAAATGTGTAAAGCACTTCGTGATAAAGAAATTGATTTAGCAGTAATACTCACAGAAGGTATTATAAAAGATATTACCGAAGGTAATCCTAGTAAAATAGTACAAGTTTTTGTAGAATCTCCATTAATTTGGGGTATTCATGTAGCTAAAGATTCTAAATTTAAATCGCTTGAAGCTATAAAAGGAACTAGAGCCGCTATTAGTAGGTATGGGTCTGGATCTCATTTAATGGCTTATATAAATGCTACTAATAATAATTGGAATCCCACAGAAGATTTAAATTTTGAAGTTATTAAAAATTTGGATGGTGCTGTTGAAGCTTTAACCCAGCAAAAGGCCGATTATTTTTTATGGGAACGATTTACAACTAAACCTCTTGTAGATAAAAATATATTTAGACATATTGGAAACTGCCCTACTCCATGGCCATGTTTTGTGATCGCTGTCAGAGAAGAATTTATAAAAGATGAAAAGGAAGTATTAAAAACTATTTTAAATATTATTAATAACGAAACCAAAAAATTTAAACAAATCTCTGGAATTGATCACCTTATTGCAAATCGTTATGGACAAAAGTTAATTGATGTTCAAGAATGGCTATCCTTGACAGAATGGTCTCAATCTAATATATCCGAACAATTGATTAATAGTATTCAAGAGCAATTATTAACTTTAAATATCATTAAAGAGAAGTTTAATTTTGATGATTTGGTAACAGATTTGAAGCTTTAAATGTTAAAAAAACATACGTAGCGCTACGTATTGTTTTGTATTCTTTTATAACGTAGCTTTACTCCATAAAAAATTACAATTTAAGTATAAGTTTTTCTTATAAAGTATTATTTTTGTACTTTAGTAAAATTATGCGCCCAAAACAAACCAACGATGAACTCAATAGCGATAATTTTTTTATCACTAATTGCTTTAAATTTTTTATTACTAAAATTTAGTTGCAATAAGTTTAAAAAAGAATCAAAACCTACTAAGCCTGAAGTTAAGATTAGTATTAATACTAAAGCAATCTCTACCACTCAATCGGAAGATATCCAGCTTTCTCCAACAGGAAGTTAGTTTTACTGAAATGCTTATTTCCAAACCAATAGCCACGATTAGCGCTTAATGGCGAAGGATGCCCTGATGTTATAATATGATGCTTTTTTGAATTAATTAGCTTTGCTTTCTTTTTAGCAAATCCTCCCCATAATAAAAAAATAACATTTTCTTTATATTCACTAATAATTTTAATTACTGCGTCAGTAAATATTTCCCAGCCTTTATTTTGATGACTTCCAGCTTGATGAGCTTTTACTGTTAATGTTGCATTTAATAATAATACGCCTTGGTCTGCCCAACGTTCTAAATTTCCGCTTTTGGGGTATGTTTTCCCTAAATCTTGTTCTATTTCTTTAAATATATTAATTAAAGATGGTGGGTGTGCTATCTCATCATTTACAGAAAAACATAAACCATTTGCTTGTCCAATTCCATGATACGGATCTTGCCCAATAATTACCACTTTAGTATCTGAAAAAGTACATCGATCAAACGCATTAAAAATATCTGATCCTTTAGGATAACATCGATGGGATTGATATTCAGATTTCACAAAAGCGGTTAACTTTTCAAAATAAGGTTTATTAAATTCTTCCTTAAGGTATTGTTTCCAACTCTGATGTATATTAACATTCATCCCTAATAAATTTTAAATCTATTATTTCAACCACTTTGCAAACCAATTCTCTAATCGCGTATACATATCCACGCGGTTTTGAGGGTTCCTAAATCCGTGTGGTTCGTTTGGATAGGATTTGCTTTCAAATACTTTATTCTTCTCTTTTAAAATCTTAACAGCCAATTTGTATTGTCTATATGGTGCGCGCACATCTGCTTCACCATGCATAATTAATAATGGTGTCTTTACATTTTCAACTCTGGAGAGCGCATTACTTATAGCATAAATTTCTGGCTTCTCCTCTGGTGAACCACTATGCCCAGTTTTTGTAAAAATCTTCCCTATTCTATCGGCATTAGTATACGCATCTCCAAAATCATAAATTCCAGCCATTGGTACTGCAGCATCAAAAGCATCAGGGACTCTAGTAATCGCTGCCATTGAAGTAATACCACCATAACTATAGCCATAAATCCCTACTTTACCATTTGACCATGATTGTGCTCGGATAAAATCGGATGCTGAAGCAGCATCTTTAGCTTGCCCATTACCCCAATCGTTAATACTTAAATTTTGAAATGGGCGTCCAAAACCAGAACCGCCACGATAATTCACCGCAATCACCACATAGCCTTTTTGCGCCATATATTGCTCCGTTAAACTTAAACTTTTATAATAGGTATTGGTTCCTCCTCCATGAACATGTACTAATGATGGATATGTTTTTGATGGGTTAAAATTTGGTGGATAATACACAAAGCCTTGAATATACAAGCCATCCCAACTACGATAACTAATTTCTTCTGGTGTTTTAATACCTTGCCATTCAGTTGCAAAATGAGAAATGCGTTTTGGTGAACCACCAATAGCTGAGATATAATCTACATCTCTACCTCGTGTTGATGTAGAACGTACAAATGTAAACGCTGTAGCATCTGCATTAGCACTATAATTACGGAATACGCCACGCATATTCGTTACACGAGTTGCAACGCCTCCTTTAGATGGTACGCGCCATAATTCTACCTCTGAGCGCTCTTGATAAGGAAAAAACAATTCATTTCCATCACCAGACCAAGTTACGGTGTGGTTAAACAATAAATCCGTAGCGTGGACTTGCATCTTCAATTTTTTATCTTCTCCTTTAACTGGGTCTATCAAATAGATGTATTGTAAATCTTCATACCAATATTCGTCTTTCGCATTGGCAAACAGTGCGATTTGTTTCCCATCGGGTGACCAAACAGGTTTAGACATCGCCATTAAGTTTTTAGAGACTTGACGTTCTTTTCCTGAAGTGACATCTATCACCCAAATATCATCTTCCCAATAATTTCCTTTAAAAGAATAATAGGCAATTTGCTTACTATCCGGTGACCACGATGGTGAAAATCTAAAATCATCATTAGCCATCGCATCTTTAGTCAATTGTTTTAATCCACCAGAACCATCTGCGTTAACTACCCAAATATCTTGATAGCCTGAGCGTCCACTATAAAACGCTATATGCTTCCCATCTGGTGATGGTTGTGGTGCACGTTCACCTTCTCTATCTTCAGTAATTTGTTTTGGTGTTGTACTTCCAACTTCAATAGTCCATAAATCACCTCGGCTAGAAAACACAATCTTTTTACCATCGGCAAACCAAGAAGGTGAGCCGCCAGCCGCCCAAAATTGTGGTGGCTCGTCACTCCCAATTTTTTTAAGAAATATACCGCCTTGTGTGGCTGTTCGCCCTGTAATAGCAACCATACTTCCGTCAGGCGATAATGCCGCTTGAGCTGCTCCTGTATTTTTAGTAAAGATATTTTGCCAAGTTAGCGGCAATTCATCTTGAGCTATAACTGTACTTCCTAATACCAGGAAACATATTAGTAATTTGATAGACTTTTGCATAACTATTTATTTAATGTTTTTCTTTTCAAAATAAGGTTTCCAAGCACTATCTGGTGGCGGTTTTGTTACTAAGCTAAATAATACATAACACAACACACTTACTATAAAACCAGGTAATACTGGGTAAATTAATTCACTTCCAAAAGCTTTCCATAATCCAGTAACCAAAACGCCTCCTATCATAGAAGCTATGGCTCCGTACTTCGTAGCACGTTTCCATAGAATCCCGCCAACGACAGGCGTAAAAAATCCTGCTGCCATAATTGCTGTAAACAAAATGACAATAAATTGAATCAGTTCACCTTCAGCAAAACCTAATATCACAGAAATTAAGGGTACAATACCTACTATTAAAATTCCTATTCGAGCAACTACTAAACGCTTAGATTTAGACGCTTTTTTATCGAGCATGTTTTGATAAATATCTTCGGATAATGCTGAACCAGCCACCAATAATAATGAGTCTACTGTGGACATCATTGCCGATGTAATTGCTGCTAGCATAATGGTTCCTACAAACGTTGGCAGTAATGCTTTTGCGATGAGTGGCATGGCTAAATCTCCTGTTGGTAAATTGGGAAATAACACCATAGAAACCAATGCTAAAATGAATACCATTAGATTAATTCCTGTAACTACTATCACAGCTAATAAAATACCTCGTCGTATCGCTTTCATATCTTTCATGGCATATAAGCGGATTACTTTTTCAGGTGTTGCTACAGAGCCTAAGAAAAATGCTAAACCTAAAGTAATAAGTAATACCGTGGGGAATCCATTCCAATCTAAAGCTAAAGGTTTTATCGCTTCTACTTTATCAATAATAACCGATAGGCTATCAAAATGCATTAAAGCTAATGGCACAGACACCAAAGTACCCACAATCATAATAATCATCTGTAAGAAATCCGTATACGCTACTGCTAGCATCCCTCCTACTAAAGTATAAATCAAAAGAATAATGGTGAAAATAATCATCCCTGTTATGGGTTCAATTCCAAAAACTACATTGGCTACCAATCCACCTGCTACAATTTGTGCTTGAATATACACAACCGTAGCAATTAATATAATAACACCTCCCACACCTCTAGCTGTTTTGCTTTGATATCGGCGTTGTAAAAAAGCGGGTAAGGTTAATTCTTTTATAGTTGTAAATCGTGGTGCTAATACTGCTACCATAAACCAATAGGCCAACGGGATAGATATCAACACCCAACCAAAAGACCAACCTACAGAATAAATGACTCCGATAGTACCTATAAACGTTCCTGCACTGGTATGTGTTGCAGCCATAGTCGCACCACCGATACCCCAACCAAGTTTACCTCCTGCAATCCAATAATCGTCTTCAGATTTGGTCCATTTTAAACTTATCCATCCAATGAGGAAAACGAGCAAAAAATACCCGATGAATATGATGTATTGTAAATCTATCATTCTTCTTTTTTCTCTTTACATTCTACCCAATACATCCAAAGCACATAACCTATAACAATGAGTCCAAGTACTAAAAACAAACCCCAAAAGATAAATTTATCCATACATTAATTGTTTTCGGTTTCTCCAAATTATAATACCAATCAGTACAAAAACTAAAGCAATCACCCAATCTACAATTGCAGTAACTGAAGCTCTAGAAACTGTTTCTGATGTAAATTCCATTCGAAATAACGAAGGTAATGCAGGCACTTGCATTGTGATATTTTTTTTATTGAACTCTACATTTTCTGTAAGTTCTACATTAGGGAAATGCATGATGATATTCTGATTGTTTTGCATTTTAATACGTGCATTGAAAAAATCATTATCTGACGATGACGCTAGCAATTCTGTAAAAAATAAAGGCAAATAAAATTCCTCATTTTCAACTTGAACGCTATAATTCAATTCAATAGTTTGAAATGGCCTACCATTTGAAAAGAGTATTATTTCTTGCAATTCTTTAGAGTCTTCTTTAGTAAAGTTTATCATTTCTTTATTAGAGTTGACTTTATTAAGTGTTACAGATATACCTTCAAACTTTAATAGTTTTAAATTCAATTGCTGAATAGAGTCTGGTATATTTAAAAGTAGTGTTTGTTTGACTTCAATATAAGAAGTGTCCTTTATATCAATTTCTACAGAAGCACTAGTCAATTCACTTTGTGCTCCTATAATAACTGTAAAAAACACTACAAATAAAAATGCGGTCTTCCTCATCTAACTAAACCCAAACTTCTTTTAGTAATCGTAATGTATTTTCGCCCATAATTTTAGCAATCTGCTCTTGTGAGTAATTATGTTTTACTAACCAACGTACAATATTGTATGAGCCTTCGGTTGGGTTTTCTAATCCGTCAACAAACTCTACCGGATTATATTCCATTCCTGGTTTCCCAACATTTTTAGAAGCTTTTAAAGATAACGCCTTAGTATAAGCTTTATGTAAACCTACGTGGTCACCATACAATGTGTCTGGGCCTAAGGTTACATGGTCAATCCCCACTAAATCTTTTACATATTCAAAATGTTCCATCACAGCATCTAAATTATGAGTTCTGTTATTTGGCGTTAATGTGGTATGTGGTGCAGCTTCAATACCAATAACACCGCCTTTATCGGCACAAGCTTTAAATACATTGTCTGGTGCCATGCGATTGGTATTCCAAAGTGCTTTTGCCCCAATATGACTAACTATAATTGGTTTTTTACTATGTTCAATGGTATCCATTGCTGTTTGGTCACCACAATGCGATACATCAATTAACAATCCTACTTTATTCATACGCTCAACAGCACGTTTTCCAAA
Source organism: Flavobacteriaceae bacterium (assembly GCA_003443635.1). NCBI lineage: Bacteria > Pseudomonadati > Bacteroidota > Flavobacteriia > Flavobacteriales > Flavobacteriaceae > Flavobacteriaceae bacterium. The sequence continues at coordinate 2,092,449 of CP031964.1, forward strand.
TTGAGTTAAGCCTCCATCGCGAGCTTCTTTGAGCCCTGAACCTAATGCATTAGATTCACTGTAAGTAATCCCTATAGAACGTAGGCCAAATCCATATAATAAATCTAAACGATCTAATTCATTTTCTATCATCATCGAGCCTTCCATTACAGCCACCCAAGCTACTTTTCCTTCTTTATGTGCGCGATAAATATCATCAACTGTTTTACAATGAATTACAAAATCTTGATGGGCAATATCACATAAACGCATTCCTAAATCATGTGTCACTTCACTCCATTTCCATCCACCTTTTGAATGAATCTGACAAACACCATTCATTAAATTATCAAACACACAATCCCAATGTCCTTTAGCTAATCCTTCAAATCCAGTAAACATTCTTCCTTCTTTGATATATGCAGGTGTTTCCATAATATCTTTTGGAAAAGTTCCTAAATGTTCGTGTACACTAATGATAATTTGCTCTTTCAATATTTTAGCAACAAGCTGTTCTTGTTCGTTATTTAGAGATACTTTAGTAGACGGTACTCGATCTACTTGTTGTGCTTGCTCAAAATATTTATAATCCACATCTTTTTCAAGATATTGAAAAGATTGATATCCTTTATAGTTTTTGTTAGAACCCATTATGTATTTTTAGAAAAATTGAGCTTCTAAAGTAGGAAATTTATGTTATATAAATAAGCCATACTACGTTAAAATAATTACGAGGTAATATCTTATTTAAGCGAAATATATTTTATAAATTACACTCTTATTTTAAGTTACATTCTTATCAATCAAATGTTATGAGATATTTAAGCTTTATTTTATTATTATTACTATTTAGTTGTAAACAATCTGAAACCAAAGAAGCAACTACAATTTTGCCTTGGGTATCGTATGATGAATCTAAAGAACTAGCAGAAAGTGCTAAGCATCAATCTAGAAGAATGCGTTACAAACTTATTCAATCTAAGGTATTAGATAAGAATGATATTTGGAACACTATAGCGCCGCAAATTGCAGATTTTTCTGAAGACGATTATAATGTATTAAAGCCTTTGATTTTAGAGCAAGATATTCCAACCATCCAATCTCATATTCAATCAGGAAAATTGACTTATAAAATACTTACACAGTGGTATTTATATAGAATTGTGAAATTTGAAAATAACCAAGAAACATATTTAAATGCTATTATCTCTATAAACCCTGAAGCTGTTTCAGAGGCAGAAAAAAAAGATGCAAATACCTCCAATAATAATCATCCCATATTTGGGATGCCAATCCTTTTAAAAGATAATATTAATACACAAGGAATGTATACGACAGCTGGAGCTCATATATTAAAAAATAACTCTACTCCCGATGCTTATATTACTGAGCGTATAAAAGAAAAAGGGGGTATTATTTTAGGAAAAGCTAATTTAAGTGAATGGGCTAATTACTTAACTCTTGGCGGCCCAAACGGATATAGTGCCATTGGTGGGCAAACTCTAAACCCTTATGGAAGGAAAATATTCGATACTGGGGGCTCAAGTTCAGGAAGTGGTTCTAGTATGGCTGTTAATTATGCAGTGGCAGCTGTAGGCACAGAAACTTCAGGATCTATACTTTCGCCTTCTAGTAAGCATTCTTTAATTGGATTAAAACCTACAACTGGGTTGTTAAGTAGAAGTGGTATCGTACCATTATCGAGTACAGTAGATACTCCTGGGCCCATGACTAGGACTGTGATTGATAATGCTATTTTATTATCTGCTATGACAGGTGAAGATCCAACCGATCCGGCTACTAAAGATAATCCTAAAAATATTGAATATTGGAGCGATTTAAAAGAAAGTTCATTAAGCGGTATTAGGTTTGGAGTGAATAAAAGGTTAACAACAGACTCTACATATATGTTAGTTGTTGAAAAAATAGTTGCTTTAGGCGGTATTGCTATTGAGTTTGAATTTCCTGAGATTAATTCTGAGGGATTTACTAGTTTATTACGAGTAGATATGAATAATGACTTGGCAAAATATATAGATGCTTATCTCCCTAAAGGTTTTAAACACCGCTCGGTAGCAGATATTATTGCTTATAATAAGCAAGATTCTACTTTAAGGATTCCTTATGGGCAAGGGAGGTTAGAAGGTATTTTAACAGAACATGTAAGTGATGAAGAAATGATTACATTAAGAAAACAATTAAAAGCAGAAGGGCTTAAATATTTTGAGACACCAATGAAAGAGCACGATTTAGATGTTGTGCTATCCATTAATAATTTTAATGCAAGAAATGCTGCAATGGCAAATTATCCTTGCTTGACAATGCCTATGGGATATTCAGATGCAGGAGAACCTATCGGGCTTACATTTATGGCTCCATCATATATGGAAAGTAAGCTTCTGAAAATTGCTTATGCATTAGAACAAGAGTATCAAAAACGAGAAACCCCTAAATTATATAATTAATTCCATCCTCATTAAGTAAAAAAATTAACGTTATAAAACAATGAAAAATATATTAATAATACTTGTAATAATTACTCTTACAGGTTGTAAAAAAGAAGTAAAGAAGGATAGTATTCCTAGTAATGAAATTGAAACAGTAGTTGAAAGCAAAATAAATTCACATACTGATCTCATTGAAATAGCACATAAAAAGGCTATTTTTGATATAAGCAAAGCAATTAAATTTGATATTGATCTTACGTTTGGAGGGCAGCAAATTTTAGATGCTACAATTTCTGTATCTACAAATTCAGAATATAGTATTATTGAAATGAAAAATGGAGAGAAAATATACATTCATAACGATAAAGTATTTTGTTCACCAGGATTAAAAGATGATCCATCTGTAAGATTTGGCGCCTACACATGGAGTTATTTTTTCTTATTCCCGTATAAATTAAATGATAATGGTACAAAGTGGTCTTCCTATACGCCTTCAGAATCTGAGAACCAATTTAATGCAAGTAAATTAACTTTTGAAGCCAATATAGGTGATGCTCCAGACGATTGGTATGTTGTGTATTCTGATAAGAATACAAATATTATAGATCACGCCGCTTACATTGTTACATTAGGAAAAACAACTGAAGAAGCCGAAAAAGATCCACATGCTATTCAATATCTAGATTACAAACCTATCAATGACATTCCTTTTGCCCATAATTGGATATTTTGGGAATGGCGAACAGAAGAAGGGTTAACCAATAAAATTGGGAGTGCCACACTTAGTAATATTCAATTTATAGATGATTTAAAAGCTAATTTCAAAATTCCTGATGGATATATTGAAAAATAAATATTTAGAATGAAGATTATATCTTAATGCTGATATTTATGAAATTAAAACATTAATTGAAAATCCATGAAATCACTTTTCTTTAATTTATTCATATTTATTTCAACAATTGCAATATCTCAAGAAAATAAGACCCCAACAATTAATGATGCTTTAAAAAAATATGCTTTTTTAAAGGACCATATTCTTGAAAAATCTGATACTATTACATATTACCTTAAAAAGTATAAAACAAAACCAAGTAAATTAGTAGTATATATTCAAGGTACAGATCCTAACCCTATTTTTTCATTTAAGAAAAAAAATAAAGGAAGTACAATCTCAAGGTGGTTTGGGAGTGACTATAAAACTCTTGATTCTACTTACACTTATGCAATTATTCCAAAACCCGGACTAGAAGGTATAATTAATGAAGATAGCCTTTTTGTTCCAAAAAAATATTATCAAAAAAATTACCAAGAATATAGGGTTAATCAAATTCATCAATCCATCAATCATATTGTTCAAAATCATCTTGTAAAACCTGAAAGAATAATTGTTTATGGTCATTCTGAAGGAGCAGTAATTGCTGCCGAACTTGCTAAAAAGAATAAATATATAACCCACTTAGGTTTTTGGTCCGGAAATGTTTTAAACAATTTTTACGAATTCTCTCTATTTGATAGGATTGAAACTTTACAAGGTAAACAATCAGATTCTATATCTCACAATAATATAATGGGAATTCTTAATTGGTATCAATCTGTTATAGAAAATCCTAATTCTACTGAAGTTGATCATTTTGGATTTACAAACAAGAGATGGTCATCATATGAAACACCTCCGATAGAAAATTTATTAAATATTGACATTCCTATATATGCAGTTTTTGGAACTAAAGATGAAAGTACTCCTATCGAAACTGCTTATTTGATTCCTATTCAGTTTATGGAAAGAAGGAAAAATAATTTAACTTTTGAAGTTTGTATTGATTGCAACCATGGATACATTGTAGAAAAGAATGGAAAAAAAATCAAGCATTGGGATCGAATATTTGAACAATTTATTTCTTGGACAATTAAAAAATAAAGGAGAATAATGAAAAATTGTTATTGTAAATTTTATAGATATTATTCTTAACCGGGATTTTTTTAAAACTTCATAGTTCAATTGTTATATGTAACTTTGTTATATCTTAAAAGCAATAAAAAGAGTTCCATTTTTTGTGGAAACTAAAAGATGATAAACATTCACGAAAAAACATTACAAGATTTAGAATATAATACTGTTTTACAACAAGTAAGTACACATTGTATTACTAATCCAGGAAAGGAACACACATTACAAATTAAACCTTTCAAGACTAAGGAATTAGTTTATAATGCTTTGCAATTAACTCATGAGTATGTTTCTTCTTTTTATAATGATAATCGTATCCCTAATCATGGATTTGATATTATCGATAAAGAATTACAATTATTAAGTATAGAAAACAGTTTTTTAGAAGTTCCTAGTTTTAAAAAGTTAGTTTCCATTTCTTTAACGGTCAATGAGCTAATAAAGTTTCTTAAAAAATTTAATACATATTATCCAAACTTAGCTAAAGTTTCTTCTGAAATTGAACATACTGAAGTTATTATTAAAAAAGTAGATGATACTATTGATAAGTTTGATCAAGTAAAGGATAATGCCTCAGAACTACTTTATAGTCTTAGAAAATCTATAAACGGATTAAAAGGTAAGATCAATTCTAGTTTTGTGTCTGCTTTAAATAGTTATCATAATTTAGATTATTTGGATGAGATTCGAGAATCTGTTATTGATAATCATCGTGTTTTAGCTGTAAAAGCAATGTATAGACGAAAAGTAAAGGGAGCTATAATGGGGGGTAGTAAAACGGGGAGTATCGTTTATATCGAACCTGAAACTACTTTACAATTTACACGAGAACTTAATAATCTAGAATATGAAGAGCATGAAGAGGTTGTTCGCATTTTAAAACAGTTAACCAATTTTATTCGTCCATTTTTATCGCTACTACAAAAATATCAAGAGTTTTTAACTCATTTAGATGTTATTTATGCAAAAGCAAAGTATGCACAATCTATTAATGGTATTCTTCCAGAAATTACAGAAGACCGTAGTTTTTATATTAGAGATGCGTATCACCCATTGCTATATTTAAATAATTTACAGAAGAAAGAAAAAACATTCCCTCAAACTATAGAGCTAAATCAAAACAGTAGAATTATAGTTATTTCTGGACCAAATGCAGGTGGAAAAAGCATCACGTTAAAAACAGTAGGATTATTGCAAATAATGCTACAAAGCGGAATGTTAATTCCTGTGCACGAACGTAGTAAAACTTGTTTATTTGATCGTGTTTTAAGTGATATTGGTGATAATCAGTCTATAGAAAATCATTTGAGCACTTATAGTTATCGCTTAAAACAAATGAACTATTTCTTGAAAAAATGTAATAAAAACACACTCTTTTTAATTGATGAATTTGGTACAGGAAGTGACCCTGAACTTGGTGGAGCTTTAGCTGAAACTTTTTTAGAAGTATTTTACGAACGTGAAGCGTTTGGTATTATAACTACTCATTATTCCAATTTAAAGATACTAGCTAATGAATTACCACATATGCTCAATGCAAATATGATGTTTGATGAGCGTAGCTTAGAACCTATGTATAAATTAGCTATTGGTCAAGCTGGAAGTTCGTTTACTTTTGAGGTTGCACAGAAAAACGGAATCCCATATAGTTTAATTAATAAAGCTAAAAAGAAAATTGAGCGTAGTAAAGTTCGTTTTGATGCGACTATAGCTAAGCTACAAAAAGAACGTTCTAAGCTAGAAAAAACAGAACGTTCTCTAAAAGTAAATGAGCAGAAAAAATTAGCTGAAGCTGATAAATTAGAAGGTATAAACGATAAAATTCAACGTAAGCTCGAAAGTTATCAAGAACTTTACGATAGTAACCAACGTTTAATTTATTTAGGTCAAAAAATTAATACCATTTCTGAAAAGTATTTTCAAAATAAGAAAAAACGAGAATTGATTGCTGAATTTATGAAGATCGTTGAGGTCGAAAATTCAAAACGAAAAAAAGTAACTCCAAAACAGAAAAAAATAGAAAAAGTAAAAGAACAACAAATAAAGGTAGAAGTAGAACAAAAAGTTGCTGTAATCAGAAAAAAGAAAAAAGCAGCAAAACAAAAAGCAATTGAAGCTCCTAAACCAAAGCCTGTATTAAAAATTGGAGATCGAGTACGTATGGAGGATGGACGTGCCGTTGGTAGTATTGACAAAATAGAAAAAAACAAAGCAGTAGTTAATTATGGTATCTTTACTACCAATGTAAGTATCGATAGCTTAGAGCTTGTTGAAACAACTAAAAAATAAATGATAGAAATCCCTGAACATAAAAAATTGATTTTATTTGACGGAGTGTGTAACCTTTGTAATGCTTCGGTGTTGTATGTGATAAAGAGAGATAAAAAAGACGTATTTATGTTTGCTCCGTTACAATCTGATATTGGTAAACAGCTTATTCAAAAATACAACCTAGATATTTCCAAAACAGATTCGATATTGCTCTATAATCCAAAAAAAGGATTATTTTCTAGATCTACTGCTGCTTTAAAAATAGCATCACATTTAGGTATTCCAACAAGTTTACTAAGTATATTTTTAATCCTCCCCTCGTTTATTAGAAACTGGGTTTATGATTATATTGCTAAAAATCGCTATAAATGGTATGGCAAAAAAGATCAATGTATGATTCCTACACCAGAGTTAAAAAGTAAGTTTTTGGAGTGAATTACTTTAAGTTTTTTAAAATAAAGTCTACCGTTTTATTAGTATTATTATTTTCTATATACGCATCTGTAATATGTTTTGCAGGTACTGCTAAACCCTTATTTATTAAATATGTGATATCGTCAGCATAATCTATTGTAACTTTCCCTGTAAGTAAGATACTCAAATCTTTCCCTGCCTGATAATAATCATATACTTTTTTAAGCCCTGTAAGATATAGATAATCTTTTGTAAATCCACCTCCACGATGTACTCTAACAGTAATATAAAATGCTTTCTCCCTATCTAAATCGTATTGATTATGAAGCATTCTAAAGGTTTTTGAGAACGAATATCCTTTTGCTAAGCTATCTACTGCAATTACTCTATAAGCTAGTTCTTTTAAGCGTTTAATAGTTAAGTTATTGCTCATATATTCAGCAAATACAGCCAAACCTTCTTGAGTTTCTTCATTATTAGGGAATCCATGAGAAAACACTTTTAAAGGATGCTCAATACCATTCATAGTAGTTACCATATGCACTCCTATTTCATGATTAGCCAAAACTTTAACCTCATTATCCGAATAAGCATAATTCTTATTTAAAACAAGTGTTTTTATATTATTTAATACCATTGCTATTGCTGACATTTTATCAGACTCTACAATAGCATAATCAAAATCATATTGTTTAGAATAATCTTTAAAAAAACGCGAAGCTTCCCCTGAAGTATATTTAGGAAGAAAATGGGGTTCTGAATCTTCTTCTTCTTCAAAATGAAGAATGAATCTTGCATTTTCTACATCTTTTTCTGTGGGTGTACCATAACTACGTAAACAATTGTAATAAAAATTCTTATTAGCCCCTATACAACCTATAGCTTGAATTAATCCTGAATATGAATAAATAATATCCTCATATAGTTGTCGTATCTGTAGGTCTTCAATTTTTTCAATGGGCTGTGCAAATAAATTCCTCAATAAATTAAAACGATCGAAATCTAACACTGGGTATTTAAAGATAGGGTCTGTTAAATACTTTGAAGAAAAAAAACGTTGCTTCTCTTCTTCTATATTTATAGGATTCACATAATTTAAAAGTTCAATTTTTTTTACTAAACCATCTACTACTTCATCTATTTTTAAAAGATGTTTCGTTGCTATATTCATATCTTTCATCTTCATCATTCTTTTCTATTTCTTATATAATTCATAAAATACAGATGCTTGTTCTGACAATCGTATTTTTAATTCTTCCTCAATCTTATTTACAACATTATTATAAATAGTGCCATCTAACTCATTACAATAAATTTTAGAAACTTCTGTAGCTAAAACTAGAGAATTCTTAAAATTGCTAGTGATATATTTTAAAAAATATCCATTGCCTTGGAAAGTATCATTTATTTTTGAAGTCGATTTAATTTTGTTCGGTAATTTAATTTCAGATAAACTCTGCCTCCATTGTTCTATTATAATTTCAAATCGAGAATTATCAATATTAGTTGTTCCTAAATTCCACGTAGGAACTTCTCTATCCCACCGCTTCCAATTATAACTATGCATATCAAACACAATACTTATACCAAACTTCTTCTCTATTTTTTTGATTAATGAATTTACTACTTTATAAAAATTGTGATGTTTTTGAAGACTTTTTTGCTTCACCTTTTCTGATAATGGATTATGCCATAATTGTTTTCCCCAAGCATCTGTATAAATAGCAGTTTCTGGAGAGCGATTTAAATCATACTCAAAACGAGAGTCCATACCAGCTATAACAATAGGATGTGATTGTATCATTTGTTTCGTTGAAGGATCTTCTTCATACCAACGTTCATATTCTGTGTGAATACAATTGTCTATAAGCTCGTCTCTAAATTGATGACCATCATGTATCGCCCCACAAACATAAGGTACATAACTTTCAATTTTTATAGAAAAAGAGTTATCAAAGGCTATGGCATTAAAAGTTTCTTCGGATTCAATCTTTTTTATAATCTCTTCAATAGAAAGTTGTAACATATTTCACTCATTAATTAAACTTCCCCATTCTGTCCAAGAGCCATCATAAATAGATAAACTTTTATAACCGCTCAGGGTTGCTCCTAGTGCTAAAACACAAGCAGTAATACCTGAACCGCAGCTAAAAATAATTTCATCATCAAGTTTTGCTAATTTGTTAAACTCTTGTTTTAATTCTTCATCAGATTTAAAAACATTACCATTAAATAAGTTAGTATATGGAAAATTAAATGAATTAGGGATTGTACCACTCCTTAATCCAATTCTAGGTTCTTCAACTTCTCCTTTAAATCTAGCGGTTGAACGTGCATCGATAATAATACACTTAGAACTATCTTTTGATGCTAATTTCATATCATCAAAAAATCGCATTGTTCCTGAAGAATATTTAGCTACAAAGTTTCCTTGTTTTCCTTTATATTCTTGAAATGAAGTTGTATTGTAACCCTGACTAATCCATTCTGGAAGCCCACCATTTAAAACTGCTACATTATGATATCCCATCGTTTTAAATAACCACCATACTCTAGGACCGGAATAAATTCCTTTAGTGTCATAAATTACAATAGCACTATCCCTATTAATACCTAAATTTTGAGCTTCTTTAGTAAATTGTGTTTCGGTAGAAATAGTATTTGGGAAAGGTGCAGATGTATCGCTAAATTTATATTTTAAATCAAAAAATCGTGTCGAAGGTATATACTGTATAGCATTTTCATTAGATGAATTTTCTGTAACCACTTTTATTGTTGCATCTAATATAATTAGATTAGTAGCATTTAAATTTTCATTTAGCCATTTAACAGAAACTAACGGTTTATTGATATTAATACTACTCATACATTAAGCTTCTTCTACTGTTTTACGAAGCCTTGTTAATCTATCAAAGGCTTGAAGCTTATCTAACACTTTACTCTCTAAGAAATCTATAACTTTTTCTTCAACTTTAAACTTATTCTTATACACTTTATTTATGTATGTAATTCCTCCAGGAGACATGACATTAACTTCAACTAATTTACCTCCTATAACATCTATCCCAACAAAATATAGCCCATCATTAACCAATTTTGGACCTATTTGTTTACACAATGCTTTTTCTGCTTTAGTCAATGAGTGTCTTTGTACTGATCCACCAGCAGATACATTAGAACGATGATCATCATTACCAGGAACACGTTTCATAGCACCAACAGGTTCTCCGTTTAATAATAAAATACGAACATCGCCTTCATCTGCGCCTTCAATATAATCTTGAAGAATAACATAATTCGATTCTCCATCGCCACTAGAAATATAAAAGTCCAATAATGAATTAATATTACTCATTGCTGATTTTTCAATAAGTATAACTCCAGAACCCCCAAACCCATTTAAAGGTTTTAAAATCATTTTATCAGCCTTAGATTCTTTAATCTGCTGAACCAAATATTTCTTGTTTTTTGACACATGTGTATTTGGTATAATATTACTATGTGCATCACCAAAAGCTGCAGTATATAATTTATTGTTTGCTTCACGCATTCCTTCTAGGGAATTAACTATAAAGACATCATCTTTTACTGAGTCTAAAAAGTTTAACATAATTGGATCTAATGGTGGATTTGCTCTAAAAAAAATGGCATCAAATCCAGCAAGTGGCAACATTTCTTCTCTTAATGTAACTTTGTTATAAAAAGCTTTTAATGTAGTTGGCACTCTATCAATTTTGTCAATGACAGCACAAAATGCATTGGTAACACTATCTCTAATAGTAAGATTTGCAGGTGTGCATATTGCCACACCATGGCCACGTTTTACGCATTCTTTAATTAAAGTCAAACTTGTATCATTTTCAGGATCTATCTGCTCCCAAGGATACATTATAAAACAAACATTCATTTTCATAAAGGTTTTATAGAGATTTAATTTAATGAATTTATTTTACCTCTTCATAATTATCATCCCAGTTTTTAGGTTTTGGGTCATGTAATTTTCCTAAAGATTTTGCTACCATCATAGACACTGTGGCATCACCAGTAACGTTAACTGTTGTTCTACACATATCTAAAGGTCTATCTACAGCAAAAATTAATGCAAGTCCTATTGGTAATAATTCTGCTGGAAAACCAACAGCTTCTAATACAATAACTAACATTACCATTCCGGCACTTGGTACTGCAGCGCTACCTATAGATGCCAACAATGCTGTTAAAATAATAACCAACTGATTTGTAAAGGTTAAACCTTCTGGCCAAATTACTTGCATTATGAACACAGCAGCTATGGCTTGATACAAGCTTGTACCATCCATATTAATAGTAGCTCCAACTGGAAGAACAAAACTAGAAACTTCTTTATCTACACCAATATGCTCTTCTACACGTTCCATCGTAACTGGTAAGGTAGCAGCACTACTACTTGTAGAAAATGCTAAAAGTTGAGCAGGGCTTATCTGTTTTAAAAACCATAATGGTGATTTTTTTGTGTATATGCTTACCAAGAATAAATACACACCTATCATTAACATTAAGCCTCCAACAACGCAAAGCGCATAAACTACTAATTTAATTAAAATTTCTACATCTTCAAAAGCAATTATAACATTTGCTAAAAGAGCAAAGACTGCATACGGAGCAAACATCATAATTAAATCTACCATTTTCATTACAACTTCATTCATAGAGTCAAAAAACTTAACTAAAGGTTTAGCTTTTTTCTTTGGAATCAATAATAAACATACGCCCACAAAGAGTGCAAAAAAGATAATTTGAAGCATTTTAGCATCACCTAATGCTTTAAAAATATTGCTAGGAAATATATCAACTAAAGCTTGAAGTGGTCCAGCTTCTTTTTGCATATTTGCCTTACCCACCATCATATCTGCAGAGCTTTGATAAGTAACTTTAATTTTCTCGATAGTATCTTGAGACATTCCTGAACCAGGCTTAACAATATTTACAATACTTAATCCAATTACAATTGCAATTACAGTAGTACCCATATATATACCAATCGTGCGCAAACCCATTGCTTTAATCTTTGAAATGTGCCCTAATTCTGAAATTCCCTTAACAAGAGAAGCTAGTATTAGTGGTACAGCAATTAATTTTAAAAGATTAATAAAAATTGTTCCAAAAGGTGCAATCCAATCTGTTACAAACCATTTTCCACCTACTGAATTCATAATAAATCCAAAAATGATACCAAGGCCCATTCCTATTAAAATTTTCCAATGCAATGCAAGTTTTTTCATAAAAATTTATTTTAACTCTTAAAAACAGAGTGTATTATAATTATATTGTTTTCAGTCTCAATCATAATAATATCCTTATTGTAAAAAAGGTAGTATTATTTGTATATTTTATTTAACAGCATATAATCTGCAATTACTAACGCTGCCATTGCTTCAACTATAGGTATAGCTCTAGGGACTACGCAAGGATCATGGCGTCCTTTACCCTGCATCTCAACAATATTCCTTTCTTTATTTATTGTATTTTGCTTTTGCATAATAGTTGCAACAGGTTTAAATGCTACATGAAAATAAACATCCATCCCGTTACTTATACCTCCTTGTACTCCACCTGAAAGGTTAGTTTTTGTTGTACCGTCAGAGTTAAAAAGATCATTATGTTGACTCCCTTTCATTTTAGCACCCTCAAATCCGCTACCATATTCAAATCCTTTTACAGCATTAATAGACAACATTGCTTTACCTAACTCTGCATGTAATTTATCAAAAACTGGTTCTCCTAAGCCTATAGGTATATTTTGAATAACGCATTTAACAGTACCACCTATTGTATCTCCTTGTTTACGAATATCTTTAATTTTAGAAATCATTAATTCTGCTGTTTCACTATCTGGACAGCGTACCACATTTGATTCAATATGATTAAAATCTAATTCTTGATAAGGTTTATTTACAGAAATATCACCTACAGAGGATGTAAATGCATTAATCTTAATTGTATTCAGAAATTGTTTAGCAATAGCACCTGCCACTACCCTAGAAGCTGTTTCTCTGGCCGAACTACGACCACCACCTCTATAATCACGATGTCCATATTTTTGATCATATGTAAAATCTGCATGACTCGGACGATATACTTCTTTTATATGAGAATAATCTTTAGATTTCTGATTGGCATTTTCTATAATAAAACCGATAGAGGTTCCTGTAGTTTTTCCTTCAAAAATTCCAGATAAAAACTTAACTTCGTCTGGTTCTTTTCGTTGTGTGACAATTTCTGATTGACCAGGTTTGCGCCTATTCAATTCTTTTTGAATCGCTTCAAAATCTAACTTTAAACCTGATGGGCAACCATCTATAATTCCACCAATAGCTGGTCCATGTGATTCGCCAAATGTGGTTAATTTAAATATGTTTCCAAAGGAGTTTCCAGCCATTAATAAATTTTTATGCTAATGTAAATTTATTCTAAGAGATTACAAAAATAGAATTCAATAATGCTTCTATTTATATCAAAAACTATGCAATACGTACAAGTTTAGCATTTTTTTAAAATAACTCACCTATACAAAGCGTTAATATTTTAAATTTACAGATATAACTCACATAAATTTTTAATTAATTTGCGCTAACAAAAAACAAAATCAATGAAAAAATTATTTTTAATAGTTGTGACCTTTATAGGTTTTACTTGCATTTCTAACTCTCAAAATATAGCTGAAAATGCTATTGGTCTCCGATTAGGTGGAGGCGATAGTTTTGGGACTGAAGTAACTTATCAGAGGTTAATAAGTGAAAACAATCGTTTAGAATTTAATCTAGGATGGCGTAATGGAGATGATAATGGCAATGATTTTAATGCGATACGTTTTGTAGGGGTTTATCAATGGGTTTGGGTTTTAGATGGCAACTTTTATTGGTATACAGGTTTAGGGGCAGGTATAGCTTCTTTTGATATTGACCTACCAGGAGGTGGTGATCGTAATTCTACAGGATTACTAGTAGCTGGTAATATAGGTATAGAATACGATTTTGATATTCCATTACAAGTATCTTTAGATTTTAGGCCAGAATTAGGTCTTGGGAGCTTTAATGATAATTTAGATTTTGATATTGCTTTAAGTTTTAGGTATCAGTTCTAAAGTTAAAATAGCTTAATAAAAAAGCATTGCCAATAATAAGATTGCAATGCTTTTTTTTACTTCTTGAGTTTTTAATTAGAAAGTTTTTTAAATGATAACTGTTTTTAAAACATCTTCATATATTTTTTCATATTGTGCTACAACAGTATAAATATCATAGTATTTAGCTTCATTTTTAGCATTTGTTTTAAATGCATTTAAAACATCTTCGTCTCCAAGAATATGAATTGCATTTTTAGACATATCTTCTATATCTCCAACATTACTAGTAAATCCTGTTATTTTGTGTTTATTCACTTCAGGAATACCTCCTGTATTACTTGACACTACAGGTACTCCAGATGCCATAGCTTCTAATGCTGCTAATCCAAAACTTTCTGTTTCTGATGGCAATAAAAATAGATCTGAAAAGCACAAAATTTTATCAATTTCACGGCTCTTACCAAAAAAAATGACTTTATCTTCAATACCTAATTGTCGTGCTAAATTTTCTGCTGGCAAACGTTCTGGACCATCTCCTACCATCATTAGTTTTGAAGGTATTTTTTTCTGAACCTCGTTAAAAATATTTATAACATCACTTATACGTTTAACTGGTCTGAAATTACTAATATGAGTAATGATTTTTTCATCATTAGTAGCCATCATTTCACGTTGGCAATCTGTATAATCAGATCTATACTTTTCTGTATCAATAAAGTTTGGTACTACTTTAATAGTATTAGTTATATTAAAAAGACGAAGTGTATCATCCTTTAAACTCTTTGATACAGAAGTTACTGCATCAGATTTATTAATACTAAAGGTCACTGCAGGTTTATAAAATGGATGACTTCCAACTAAAGTAATATCTGTACCATGAAGAGTAGTTACAATTGGAAGGTTTATTCCTTCTTCTTGAAGCATCTTCTTTGCCATATAACCAGCATAAGCATGAGGGATTGCATAATGTACATGCAAAACTTCAATACCATGTAGTTTTACCATATCTACTAGTTTACTAGACAGTGCTAATTCATATGGTTGATAATGAAACAATGGATATTCTGGCACATTAACTTCATGATAATGTACATTATTGCTTAACAACTCTAATCTAACTGGTTGACTATATGTAATAAAATGAATTTCATGACCGCGCTTAGATAATTCTAAACCTAGTTCAGTAGCAACAACACCACTACCTCCAAAAGTTGGATAACATACTATTCCTATTTTCATTTGTTTTTTATGCACTTAGTAATAACGAAAGCTATAACATAAAAAAGATTAATTCTTAATCATCTATAGCTTCATAAATTAATCTTTGAATTTCCGTTCTAATATTCTCTCTTAATAATAAATTTTTACCTGGGGTTGGATAGGTTCTATTTGCTAAAAAAATATATACAATTTCTTCTTCAGGGTCAGCCCAAGCATAAGTACCGGTAAACCCAGAATGTCCAAAACTCTTTTTAGACAAGCACCCACAAGTAGGCCCTTCATCTCTAATCTGAGGTTTATCAAACCCAACACCTCTCCTATTATTTTTATTACAATAATAACACGTGTTAAATTTATTTATTGTTTGTGGTTTAAAATAGCGTTTTCCACCATAAAACCCTTTTTGTAAATACATCTGCATTATTTTTGCAACATCGTTAGCATTACTAAATATTCCTGCATGCCCTCCTATTCCATTTTGCATTGCAGCACCCATATCGTGTACATATCCATGTACTTCTTGAAATCGAAAATAATCATCAACTTCTGTAGGGATAATTTGAGTATTACTAAATTTATTTCTTGGATTATATGTCGTATAATTTGCTCCTAAAGATTCATAAAAATGACTTTGGACTAATTTATCTAAAGTTGTATCATAAAAATCTTCTACATATTTTTTAAGAATGTAATAAGGCAAATCACTATATCTATATCGTAACCTATTTAAAAGCTCACTATCTTTAATTGTTTCTTGAATTGAATCTTGATAATCTGATCTTAAATATAAATTATTGGTAACTTGTATGTTAAAAGTATTACTTTTTTTAGAATTATAATATTTAGGGTTTGGGCGTTTAGAAACAGAATCTATTGTATTATAATAAAAGGGTATCCATGGTCTTAATCGCGCATAATGAGATAACATACGCTTTAGCGTTACATTTTCTTTATTTGTGCCTTTATAATCTGGTAACAATTGAGATAATTTGCTATCTAATGAAATACTCCCTTTTTCTTCTAATTCCATTACTAATGGTAATGTCGCTAAAATTTTAGTTAAAGAAGCTACATCATACAAATCTGAAGATTTCACCTTCTTATTTGAATCATATGTATGTTTACCAAAATTTTTATTATAAATTACCTTTCCTTTTCTAGCAACTAATAATTGTATTCCTGGTGTCATTTTATTCTTTATAGCATATTCAGCTACAGAATCAATTTTACTCAATCGCTTTGAGTTTATACCAACACGTTCTGGTATTGTATACCCTAAACGTTTTAAAGAATTTGTTTTGATACCAATACCCAATTTAAAATCTTTACCAGAACTTACAGGCAATTCTCCTTTTGCTCCAATTGCTCCAAACATTAACTGTGCAGTTTTTTGCTGAGCTATATTACTATTTTGATAAGCTACTGTAATATTATTTATATTTTCAGTAGATGTTAAATCTAATAAAGCATAAGGTTTAGTAAATACACTTAAAAGTACAGTATTTGTTCTGGCTATTTCATATAGCCAAACCAACTCTTTATTTTTAAATCTATGAGATTTCCATGGAGTTTCATTAGATTTATGAAAACCTACAATAACTGTATTATAATTTTTTAATTTCGTTACTAGGTCATCTAACGAGTTTGCTTTTATTTCGTGAACTTTAGCATATTTTTTAAGTTCTGATAAAAATGTTGAGCCATCTGCATCTCCCATTTTTACATAAGCAATTTTCTTTTTCTCTAAACCCTGTAATGGCAAAATATCACTTTCATTTTTAACAACGGTTAATGCATTTTCTATAAGCTCTTCATAAAG
Source organism: Flavobacteriaceae bacterium (assembly GCA_003443635.1). NCBI lineage: Bacteria > Pseudomonadati > Bacteroidota > Flavobacteriia > Flavobacteriales > Flavobacteriaceae > Flavobacteriaceae bacterium. The sequence goes on from CP031964.1 coordinate 2,109,656, forward strand.
AATATCATCTTTTAAACGATTTAAGTCTTTAACTAAATTATGAGTTCCAATTGGCTCATAGTCATTTAACCCAACTTTATATTTTGCTTTCAATATTTTTTTAACTGAATGAGCTAAACGCTCTTCTGTAATATCCCCTTTTTCAAAAGCTTCAATTATTTTAGCAATCCCTTTTGGAATGTCTTCAGAAATTAATAATACATCATTCCCTGCTTTAAAAGCTGCTAAATCTATATCTCCTGATTCTGCAAAATTTGAAGCTCCTTTCATGTTTAGAGCATCTGTATAAATAAGTCCCTTAAACTCTAATCTATCTTTTAAAATATCCGAAACTATATGTTTTGAAAGTGATGACGGATATCCTTCTCTAGATTCTAAACTAGGAACATTTAAATGTGCTACCATTACACTCGACAATCCATTTTTAATTAATTCCTTGTATGGATATAACTCAATAGAATCAATTCGTTTTTCATTAAAACTTATAGTTGGTAAAGTTTTATGGGAATCAGAATCTGTATCACCATGCCCAGGAAAATGTTTCGCATTTGCTAAAACACCTGCTCCTTGCATTCCTTTCATAAATGCTAATGCTTTTTCTGTAACATTATTTCTATCTTCTCCAAAAGAACGATTTCCTATAATTGGATTATTAGGGTTCGTATTAATATCTACAACAGGTGCAAAATTAAAGTGTACTCCAACACGCTTACAATGTTCACCTATATGTTTTCCTGCCCTTTCAATTAATTTAGGATCTTTAATCGCCCCTAGTGTCATATTCCAAGGGAATGCATATGTAGAATCTAATCTCATACTTAAACCCCATTCAGCATCCATACCAATTAATAGAGGTAATTTAGATATTGCTTGTAATTCGTTATTAAGTTTTGCTTGACGAACAGGTCCTCCTTTAGAATAAATTAAGCCGCCAATATGATTATTTTTTATAAGCTTAATAGTTGCTGCCTTAGTGGCTGCATCTTGATTAGAAAATACTTGAAGCATATATAACTGTCCAACTTTTTCTTGTAGACTCATATTAGTATATATACTATCTACCCATTTTTGTTGTAGTAATGTGTCTTTAGCTAGTAGAGGGTCTTTAGTCTCTTGTCCAAAAATAATATTTGAAAACAAAAGAGTAATAACTAAGGTTATATAAATACGCATAAAATGGATTAATTAATTTTTATTTTATAATAAATATAAAAACTATGCCAAATTAGCATTTTTAAAAAGAAGAATATAAAACTTTAAGATACTTTTATTAATAAGAAATTAACTATTTTAATTTAAAAAACGACTATGCCAACTATCTTTAGCTGGAACTTCCCAGTTTTCTAAAAATTCAGCTTTATTGGTTACCAAGTTGTTAAACACTATAGTGTTTTTTGATACAGCTTTTTCTTTAGCCATCTTTCTAAACTCGGTCAATGGTTTATAAGCAATGAATTCGCCTTGTTTATAGGAAACATTCATTTTATCCATTAAATCGATATTGAAATCTTTCTCTAGTTGTTGAATAAAATGTACTGAAGCATCTATAGAACATCCAGTTGCTTTATTCAAGTTTTGATTCAAACCAATTATTATAAATCTCTTATACTTAACATTATAACCTGATTGTAAATCACTTCCATGAGCAGTCCAATTTTCAATAAACACATCTAATCTTGATTTAATTTCTTTTATTTCATTTTCAGATAATGAACGATTACATTGATATATCCAAACTCTAGAAGTCTCAGGTAATATATTAAAATCTACAAGCATAATTATTTATAAATCTTGAGCATTAGCTATAAGTTCTGCTATATCCATTACAGCTACATTATTTTCTTTTTCTTTAGCTTTAACACCATCTGTCATCATTGTATTACAAAATGGACAGCCTGCAGCTATAATTTCTGGTTTAATATCTAAAGCTTGCTCTGTACGTTCTACATTAACATCTTTATCTCCTTGTTCTGGTTCTTTAAACATTTGAGCACCGCCTGCACCACAACATAATCCATTTTTACGACAGTTTTTCATTTCAACCAACTCTGCCTCTAATTTACGAATTAAATCTCTAGGAGCTTCATAAACATTATTTGCACGTCCTAAATAACAGGGGTCATGAAATGTAATACGTTTCCCTTTAAATTGCCCTCCTTCAACTGTTAAACGACCATCATCTAACAAGCTTTTTAAGAATTGTGTATGATGTACTACCTCATAATTACCTCCCAATGAAGGGTATTCGTTTTTAATAGTATTAAAACAATGTGGGCAAGCAGTTACAATTTTTTTTATTTCATAAGCGTTCATAACCTCAATATTGGTTACGGCTTGCATTTGAAACAAAAATTCGTTTCCAGCTCGCTTTGCAGGATCTCCTGTACAACTTTCTTCTGTCCCTAAAACTGCAAACTCTACATTAGCTTTATTTAAAAGCTTTACAAATGCTTTCGTTATTTTTTTAGCTCTATCATCAAAACTACCAGCACAACCTGTCCAAAATAATACTTCAGGTTGTTTTCCTTGAGCCATAAATTCTGCCATTGTTGGCACTTTTAATGCATCACTCATATACTTTTTGAGTTATATATTATTATTTACCATCATCAAATACTTGAATGGTTACTTTTTTATCCACTAAATCTGTAAACTTACCTTTATATTGAGTAGCTTTTACTAAATGATTATCTATCCAATGGTAATTACCACCTCTAGGTTTACCCATCAATAAACTATGATATTTAAATCCATGCTTTTTAAGCCAAATCTCTGTATACTCTCTATGATCTTCTGTTCTAGAAGTAAAAAAACAAATAATATGGCCTTGATCATACCATTTATTACATGTTATTAACGCATCTGAATATACTTCAGCTGTTAGCATACGTTCTGGTTCTTCATTTGGAATATCTTCTCCAATGGTACCGTCAATATCTATAAGATAATTTTTTACATTTTCAGGTAACATAGGGCTGATTTTTTCGCCATCAACTATTTTGTCTTGCAATAATTTATTTACATCTTTTTTACTCATAATAGTCGATTTTTGTCAGCTTTTAAATCTTAAATTCTTGACTAAAGTAAATTTTAGTTAAGCCTCATCTTTCCAATTTAAACGATCCATTTGGTTATAAGGCCAAGGTGCACCATTATTTTCGATGTTTGTCATCATATTATTTAATTCAACTGGTGCTGCAGATTCTTCCATAACGAGGTAACGCCTCATATCTAAGATAATGGATAATGGATTTATACTAACCGGGCAAGCTTCAACACAAGCATTACATGAAGTACAAGCCCAAAGTTCTTCTTTTGTTATATAATCATTCAATAACTGTTTTCCATCATCTTGAAAAGTCCCATTATTTGAATCTATATTCTTACCTACCTCTTCCAATCGATCTCTAGTATCCATCATTATTTTGCGAGGCGATAGTTTTTTACCTGTTTGATTTGCAGGGCATTCACTAGTACAGCGACCACACTCAGTACAAGTATAAGAATTAAGTAATTGTACCCAATTTAAATCTTGAACATCACTGGCTCCAAATTTTTCTGGAGCTTCTTCTTCAACATCATCTGCAGGTGCAGCAAATGGATCTGCATTAGGGTCCATCATTAACATGACTTCTTTAGTAACAGCTTCTAAATTATTAAATTCTCCTTTGGGTTTTAAACTGCCATAATATGTATTTGGAAATGCTAATAAAATATGTAAATGCTTAGAAAAGTATAGGTAGTTTAAAAATACTAGAATTCCTAAAATATGAATCCACCAAGCACTACGTTCTATAATGTGAAGTGTTCCTTCAGTTACTCCACTAAATAAAGGCGTTATATATTGACTAATAGTATTACCTGAATTCATTTCTTGAAAATGAATATCTGTTGCATTCATTAACAAAAATAATGTCATTAATACCATTTCAAAATACAAAATATAATTAGCGTCATTTTTTGGCCAACTTTTCATTTCTGCTTTCCAAAAACGTTTTAACTTTATGATATTACGACGTATCCAAAATACGATTACTGATACAAATACTAAAAGTGCTAAAATTTCAAAAGCTCCTATTAAAAATCCATAAAAACTTCCTAAAGAAGAAAACACTCGATGAGTTCCAAAAAGACCATCTATAATAATTTCTAAAACTTCAATATTAATAATTATAAATCCAACATAAACAATAACATGTAATATTCCGGCGATAGGGCGACGTACCATTTTACTTTGTCCGAGAGCTATCATTGCCATATTTTTCCAACGCTGTGATTTATTATCACTAACATCTATATCTCTCCCCAATTTAATATTTCGTCTTAATTTTGAAATATTTTTAATAAAATAACCAACTCCTAATATTAAAGCAATTGCAAAAATTATATTGGGTATGTAATTCATAATTATGGTTAGCTAATTAATTTTTATTGTTTGCTTTAATTTCATTTCCATCTGCATCATATTGCTTTGCTTTCTTTCCAAATAATGAAAAATGCACATAACGTTTTGGGTTGAGTTTCATGTCTTCTAATAATTCTTCAACCTGTTTTGATGCACCAGCTAAATTATCGTATAATGCTTCATCTTTTAATAATTTCCCTACAGTACCTTCTCCATTTTCAATAGATGCTAAAATTTTATCAAAATTATTTAAGGTAGATTTTAATCCATTTATTGTTTCATTAAGGTTTGCAGATGCAATTGAATCTGTAATACTTGATAAATTAGATGAAATATCTTCAACATTTGTTATAGTATTGCTTAATTTTTCTTCATTATTTTTTATGAGATTATTAAGCGATTTAGAAGTTTCTTTAAATGAAGTTATTGTAGTAGTTAACTCTGCAATTGCATTTTTTAAATTATTCTTGGTTTCATAGTCTAAAACGGAGTTTATATTGGTTAAAGTAGAATCTGCACTAACCATAATAGTTTGTATTTTTTCTTGTAATGGCGTTACAGTTTCTCCAATTAAATCTGTTAACCCACCTTTAATACTACCTTCTAAATAATCTCCTTTTTCAGCATTTTCTGCATTGTCAAAAGCTGGAAGTATTTGGATAGCCTTTCCTCCTAAAAGACCATTATCAAAAAGTTCTACAATACTATTTTTTGAAAATTTAAAATCACTATCGACTGTTAAGGTTACTTTTAATTTCCCTGAGCCATCTCCAACAAAATTTACACTTTGTACACGACCTACTGTTAAGCCATTAATTAATACCGGAGCCGAAGGTGCCAATCCCCCAACGTGATTATAAACTGTGTGAAATGTACGTGAAGAGTTTAATAAATTATCTCCTTTTAAATAATTATACATCCATATTAATAATAATAATCCTGAAATTACTAATATGGCGGTCCTGACTTCTCTAGAAATTTTCAATACAAATAGTTATTGTTTAGAGACAAAATTAGTAATTAATTTAAAAAGAATGCTTCTAATTTATCGGAGTTTTTTAATATCGTCTAAAGGAATTTGCTCACCATCTCTAAAAGCTACTATAAAACAAGTTTTATAGCCTTTAATTTTTGCTTCTTCCATGTTTTTTTTAATGGTGGAATAGTTTGAAGTTTCTCCATAAAAATATTTATAGCCGTTACCATAATTAGTTCTAGAAATATTTCTTAAACCATTAAAGTTATAAGGTTTTGTTTCTAATTTACGTGATCCAGCTGCAATTTGCACTTTATAAATAATGTCATTATCTAATACAATTTCTTTTTCCTTTTCAATTACCGAACCATTTGATGCAATTAAAAAATCAGAATTTAGATTATTTTTATATTTTATAATTGCATCTGTTATAGCTGATGCCATTTGAGTTTTTCCTTTTTTAGAATTTAAATATGCACCTTCTTTTTTATAAGATAAAAAGCCAGTTTCAACTAATACGCTTGGCATATATGTTTGATGTAATACTATAAACCCTGCTTGCTTTACGCCTCTACTTTTTCTTTTTATTTTATTCTTAAAACTATCTTGAATATAAGTCGCTAATAAAATACTTTGATCTAAATAATCTTCTTGTAAGAGTGCTAATCCAATTAATGATTCTGGAGAATCTGGATTAAAACCTTCGTAGTTTTTTTCATAATCTTCTTCTAAAAAAATAACTTCATTTTCAGCTTTTGCAACATTAAAGTTAGTCTCATTTCGTTTAGTACCTAATACCCATGTTTCAGTTCCATTGGCTTGGCTAGTATGCCCATTACAATGTATTGACACAAATAAATCTGCATCAGCTTTATTTGCAATGGCTCCACGCTTATGCAAATCAACAAATACATCTGTTTTACGAGTGTATATAACTTCAATATCTTTATGTTTTTCAAGAGCTTTACCTATATTTAAAGCAATTGCTAGAGCTATATCTTTTTCTTTAAACCCATTCCAAGTATTTCCAGGATCATTATCTCCATGACCCGCATCTAAAACTACTTTAAACTTATCTCTAGATGGCTGTGCAAAAACCACAGTTGTTAATAAAAATATAAAGAATACTAAAAGGGATTTCATTTTCGTTTGCATAAACACTTAAACGGCTTAAAAACTAGGTTTATTTTAAATTTTATTTTTTTTGCTTAATAAAATAAACCAAAAAAATATATGTAACTTTGGCAATTCAAAAACCGAGCCATACTTTTACAAAAATACATCTAAAAGCGTTGCAAACAAACATCTTTAATATACTTTTTGCCCTAAGTTTTACAGTGTTTATAAACACTTTTGGTTACACTCAAGATGTAGGTGATAAAAATAAAATTATTAAACCAAAAGAGAATGATTCTATTTCTAATCTAAGGGAACAAGACACAATTAAACAGGATACTTTAAAGGTGAAAAAAGAAGGGGCTCTAACCGATAAAGTAATATATAAAGCAAAAGGCTATATCGCTTCTGAAGGTAAAAAAGCTATTTTATATGATGAAGCAAAAGTAAATTATGGCGTATATGAAATTACTGCAGGAATTATAGTTATTGATAACGCTACAGGTCTTGTTTATGCTGGCCGTATTAAAGACTCGTCTGGAGTGTATTTGCAAAAGCCAATTTTTAAACAAGGTGGACAAGTTATAGAATCTGATTCTATACAGTTTAATATTGAATCAAAAAAAGCATTGATTTGGAATTCTAAAACAGAGCAGGAAGGCGGTACTATTTTCCCTGAATTAAGTAAGAAAGAGAATGATTCTACTTTTTATATATCCAATGCAAAATTTACAACTTCTGAAACTCCTGAAGATCCTGAATATTATTTTTTAGTTAGAAAAGGGAAAGTTGTTCCTGGTAAAAAAATAGTTACTGGTCTTACAAATTTATTTATTGCAGATGTACCAACACCTATAGGTGTTCCGTTTGCTTATTTCCCTTTAACAAAAAAACAAACATCAGGAGTTATATTTCCAACGTTTGGAGAGCAGAATGAAAGAGGGTATTTTATACAAAACGGAGGTTATTATTTTGCTATTAGTGATTATTTAGATCTCGCTGTTCTTGGAGATTATTATACAAATGGTAGCTATGCTCTTAATTTAGAAAGTAATTATAGAAAGCGTTACAATTATAACGGCATTTTTAGTTTTAGATTTGAAAATTTATTAATAAGTGAACGTGGGTTTCCAGATTTTTCACAATCTGAGATTTATAATCTAAGATGGACTCATAGAAAAGATGCAAAATCAAATCCAAATTCTACATTTTCTGCTTCTGTAAATATAGGAAGTAGTACTTTTTTTCAAGAATCTTTAAATCAACTTACAACCTCTAGTTTCTTAAATAATACATTAACGTCTTCCGTATCTTATTCCAGAAGATTTCAAACAGTTCCTGAGGTAAGATTTAGTTTAACTGCGACTCACTCACAGAATACTCAAACCGAAAGTATTAATTTAACACTACCAACATTTCAAGCTAGTGTGGATCGTATTTTTCCTTTTGCTCCAAAAGTAGGAAGTAAAAAGGGAATAATACAAAATATAAACTTGCAGTACAATGTACGGGCAGAAAATAGGATACAAACTACTGATTCTGATTTTTTCACAAGTAGAATGTTTGACAATGCACTTATTGGAGCAAGGCATACCATACCTATTAATACTAATTTTAAATTATTAAAACATCTCAGTTTTAGTGCAAATGCAAATTTTGAAGAAACTTGGACGCTTAATACTATTAATAGGTTTTTTGATGAAACAACACAGGAAATAGTTACTGAAGACATAGATGGGTTTGATTCGTTTAGAACATATAATTTTAGTGCTAATCTAGGTACCACTATATATGGACAAGCAAATTTTGGAGAGAATAGTAAATTACAAGCTATCCGACATGTTATACGGCCTAGTATTTCTTATAGTATTAACCCTGCTTTTAATCAGTTTTTTGACAATGTTGAAGTAGTTGATGCAAATGGAACTACAGTTGGAGAATTAGAACAAGAATTTTCTCGATTTGAAGGCTCGTTATTTGGAGCTCCTGGGAATCAATTTTCCAGTAATATAGGGCTTACTGTAAGTAATAATATTGAAGCAAAAATAAGAAGCAAAAATAAAGATGGAAAAATAGAATCTAAGAAAATAGTTATCTTCAATAATTTAAATTTATCTACAAATTATAACATATCTGCAGATTCCTTAAACCTAAGCCCTATAAGAGTTACTGGTGGTACAAAGTTATTTAAAGATTTAGACATAAATTTCGGAGCTACTTTTGATCCTTATGCTCTAGATAATAACAATAATAGGATCAATACATTTAATATTAATGCTGGTGGTGGTTTGGCTAGGTTAACTACTGCTAACGCCACTGCTAGTTATAATTTCTCGAGTAAAAGCTTTAGTAATAAACGTCAAAAAAACGAAGCAGCAAGGCAAGAATCGTTAAGAAATGGTGGTAGAGAAGATGATTTGTTTGGTGTTTCTCAAAATTTTGCAAATCAACAATTTAATCAAGAAGAAGAAAATAAAAAAGAGCCTGATCAAAAAAATAGTGAATTTTATAATTTTAAAATCCCATGGAGTTTAAGGCTTGCATATACTGTAAATTACAACAATGCAAGAGGTCAGAACGAAATTGCTTCTCATTCAATAATGGCATCAGGGGATATTCAATTATCTCCTAGATGGAGCATTGGAGTTTCTTCAGGGTATGATGTTCTTAATAAAGGAGTAACATTTACTCAATTTAGGTTTACAAGAGATCTAGAAAGTTGGAGAATGGACTTTACCTGGGTACCATTTAGTACTCGTAGTTCATGGAATTTCTTTATTGGAGTAAAAGCACCTATTTTAGAAGCTCTTAAATACGAAAAGCGTAGAGAAAGAGATAGACAGCTTTAGAATCATTTAAACTAATACATATAATAATATATTTTATGAAAACTATAATTACTACATCAAAAGCACCAGCTCCAATTGGACCATATAATCAAGCTGTTTTAAATAACAACATACTTTATACATCAGGGCAAATTGCTTTTCACCCAGAAACAATGGAGCTTATTTATGATGATATAAAAACAGAGACTAAACGTGTAATGGAAAACTTAAAAGCAATTTTAGATGAAGCAGAAATGACTTTTGAGAATATCATAAAAGCGACTATTTTTATTAGTGATATGGATAATTTTGGACAGATAAACGAAGTATATGGAACTTATTTTAATGATGATACTGCTCCTGCACGCGAATGTGTGCAAGTGGCGCGTTTACCAAAAGATGCTAATGTAGAAATTAGCATGATTGCAATGAAGTAAAACAAAATTATAATTTAAATAGATCAAAAAAAGCATCATAATAGTTTATGATGCTTTTTTAATATATTTTTAATTTTTTATTTGTTCATTTAATAAAATTGGATCACCAAACCCTAGATCTTTCAATCGCTCCAATTGTGTTTTCGCATCACCAACAACCAACCAATTCATTTTACTTGGATCTAAATATTTTTTAGATAATTTTTTAATTTCTTCTACGGTCATATTATTAACAATAGCTTCACGTTCTTTAATATAATTATCACTAAAATCATAAGCGCTAATATTTCTTAACATATTTAACTTTGCTCCTGCAGTTTCAAATGCTCTAGAATTACTTTTTACTAAAAACTGTTTTGTCGTTGCCAAATCAGCTTCAGTATAATTAGGTCCATAATTATTGAGGATTTCTTTTATTAATTGAGTAGATTCTAAGGTAACATTGGTTCTTACACGACTAAAAATTGTAAAATCTCCTTTATCTTTAGTTCCAGAAAAACCTGAGCCAATTCCATAAGTATAGCCTTTACCTTCTCTTAGTTCTTGAGTTAACTGTGATGCAAATCCACCGCCACCAAGGATATAATTCATAATTGTTGCCGGATAATAATCTTTATCGTTAACGGCCAAAGCAGGATAACCTATATTTAACACAGATTGTTTTGCTCCAGGAACATCATAAAAATAAATTTTTGATGCTTGAGGTTGTTCAGGAACTGTGTACTCAGGAATAGTTACAACTTTATTTTCCCAGCGATCATTAATATTTTTCAATGAAGTAACAACAGTATTTTGATCTATCGCTCCAACAACGTGCATTTTTGCTATGGAAGGAGAAAAATTATTATTATAATATGCTTTTAAATCTTCAATAGTTATTGTATTTATCGTCTCTATATCCCCAAGAATATTCTTAGATTTAATGTTATCTTCTCCATATGTAAGCACATCATATGCTGCATTGGCTATTGCATTAGGATTTGCTTGTTGTTGTAATAACTGACTCGATACACTTTGTTTTGCTAAATCAAATTCATTAGCGTCCCAACGAGGTTCTAATATAATTTCTTCAAGTAATTTTAAAGTCTCATCATAATTTCTAGCTAAAGTATTTCCCGTTATTGTAATATTCTCCTTAGTAGCAAACATATTAATAGATGCGCCTAATTGTTGAATAGCTTCTTCTAATTCTTTAGGCGTTTTTGTGGCCGTTCCCTTAGTTAACATATCGGTTAATAGGTTAGCAACTCCTGTTTTATTAAAATCTTCTAATAACTGTCCTCCTTCAATCACAATATTAAATTGCACTAGTGGTACTTCATTACTTTCAATTCCATAAAGTTCTAATCCGTTAGATAATTTATCTTTCCATACTTTCGGAATAGTAACCGAAGGTGATTCTCCATAAGGAGGTTCTTCAGTTCTATCAAAAGATGAAGGTGTACGCTCGTATTCAGCTGCAATAGATGCATCAAATGTTTCTTCTGCTCCTTGTGTAATTTTTTCTTCTACAACTTCAGCTTTAATAGATCCGTTTAATGCTAAATCTAATTGCCCTTTTGGAACAAAACTCGTTGCTATAAAATTCTTTCCTTTTATATATTTATTAAAAACATGCATTACATCTTCCTTAGTTACAGCGAGGATGTTTTGAATATCTTCATTGATAAAGCCTGGGTTATCAGCAAAAATATTATATTGTGCTAATTGAAATCCTTTCCCTAAAACGCTTGACAATCCATTATAAAATCCTGTTTCCTGACCTGCTTTAATTCTGTTTAGATCATTCTCAGGGATGCCATCTATTCCAAATTTATCTAACGCTATATTAATTACATTTTCCACCTCATCTAATTGCTTTCCAGAAAATGCTCTAACAGATAAATGTAATTGCCCTGCCAATTCAGAAGTTCGATTAAACATACGTACGTTAGATGTAAGTTTAGCATCTTCAACTAAAGCTTTATACAAGGGAGCATTTTTCCCTCGTGACAAATATTGAGTCAGTACTGTTAAAGCGTAAGCATCTTTACTATATTGTTCTACTGTAGGCCAAACCATTGTTAACTCTGGCAATCTCGCAAAATTATCTTCGTGATATAATTTTATTGTTTCTTGTACAACACCATTTCTTACAGTTAAAGGAGTGATTTCGCCTCCACTAGGAATTTCATCAAAATATTTTTTTACCCAAGCTTTAGCAGTGGCACTATCAAAATCCCCAGATATTACTAAAGTTACATTGTTAGGAACATACCAATGTTTAAAAAATTCTTTTACATCATCTAGAGTTGCATTTTGAAGATCTTCTAGAGAACCTATAACTTGCCAGTTATAAGGGTGATCTTTAGGGTAAAGGTTTTTATCTATGACATAATTGGTATGTCCATAAGGGTTATTATCTACACTTTGACGTTTTTCGTTTTTAACTACTTGTTTTTCTTTCGCCAAAACAGGATCTGTTACTGTATTAATAAACCATCCTAATTTATCTGCTTCTGCCCAAATCATTTTCTCTAAAGCATCTTTTGGAACCGTTTGAAAATAATTAGTACGATCTCTAGAGGTTGATCCATTAGCACCTGAGCCTCCAATGCGTGCACTCATTTTATCTAATCCTCCTTTACCTAAATTCTCTGATTCTAAAAATAATAAGTGTTCAAATAAATGCGCAAAACCTGTACGCCCTTCCTTTTCTCTTGCAGATCCTACATGAGCTGTTAAAGCAACAGCTACTACTGGATCTGAACGATCTATATGAAAGACTACATCTAAGCCATTATCTAATTCAAATTTTTCGTATTCAATATTGAAATCAGTAACTACTTCTTCTTTTGATTCTGAAGAATTACAAGCTATAAGAAATACTAGTAAAAGTCCAAGAATAATTTTTTTAATCATTAGTATATTTTTATAATTAAACACTTTTTTATTTTAAAAAATGAAGTCTAAAGGTAATAACTTTTGTGGATTATTAAGTTATAAATTATCGACATGATATTTTACTAATCCTTCAATAGGTCTTCTTTCGAAATTTCCAACTACGAAATTCATCTCTTTGGCAATCTCACGTATTTGCTCTTGACATAAAAATGCTATAGATCCTGCAAAATGTACTGGTACTTTATCTAACACGTCTTTATATTGCATAATCATTGTTTTAGTAAATAATCGAATTCCTTTTTTTATGAGAGCATCGATATATGTAGAATCTTTATTTAAAAACATGAATTCTGCAAAAGATGCTAAATAAGCATTGGGATTGGGTTGCTTATACAAGTTGTATTTTATAGCATCGGCTTCTAAATTATACTTATCTGTAAATAAATTCTTTATATCATCAGGCATTAAGTTAAAATAATAATCTCTTAATAATTGTTTGCCAAAATAATTACCTGAAGCATCATCCATAATGGAGTATCCTAAGGATTCTACATTTTGATGTAATTCTTCACCATCATAATAACTACAATTAGAGCCTGTTCCTAAAATACAAACTATTGCAGCTTCACTTGGTGTTGTGATAGTAGAATAAACTGCAGCAAAAGTATCTTCTTTTACAGATACTTTTGCTTGAGGGAAAAATTCTTGTAAAACATTTTTAAGCATTTGCCGTGGTTTTTTAGTACCACAACCTGCACCATAAAAAAATACATTATTTACTTTTTCTCTATTTTCTTTAAGAATCTTATTTTTTTTAATATTCTTAAAAAGTTTTTTCCTTTCTAAAATTGCAGGATTTAACCCTTTAGTACGCTGCTTTTCATATAACTGATTTCCTTTATCATCAATTGTTAACCAATCACATTTTGTAGAACCACTATCTACTATTAAAATCATATAAACTTGATATTAAATGTTACAGATGTATTGTGCCAAATCTACTAATTTATTAGAATATGCAAACTCATTATCATACCAAGCAACAATTTTATAGAATTTAGAGTTAAGTTCTATCCCTGCATTAGCATCAAAGATGCTCGTTCGTTTATCACTAACAAAATCTTGAGATACAACTTCCTTATCGGTATATCCTAATATTCCTTGCAACTCATTATTTGAAGCAGTTTTAAATACTTTTTTTATGGCACTATATGAAGTTTCTTTTTTTAATCTTACTGTTAAATCAACAACTGATACATCTGCAGTTGGTACACGAAATGCCATACCTGTTAATTTTCCATTAAGCTTGGGAATAACTTTCCCTACAGCTTTTGCCGCTCCAGTACTTGTTGGTATAATATTATTAATTGCTGAGCGTCCTAATCTATAGTTTTTTCTAGAAGGCCCATCTACAGTAAATTGTGTTGCTGTAGACGCATGTATTGTTGTCATTAAAGCTTCTTCAATACCAAAGTTATCATTTAGTACTTTTGCTACCAATGCTAAACAATTAGTTGTACAAGATGCATTAGACACGATAGTATCTGTAGATTTAACTTGAGTATGATTTACTCCCATTACAAACATGGGGGCATCTTTACTTGGGGCCGAAATTACTACTTTTTTAGCTCCAGCTATGAGATGTGCATTGGCAGTATCTATAGTTTTAAAAATACCTGTACAATCTAATATAATTTCTGCATTAACCTCGCCCCAAGCTAATGTATTTGGATCTCTCTTGGCAGTTACCCTAATAGGATTTCCATTAACTACTAAATTACCGCCTTCAACTTTTATATCACCATTAAAACGACCATGGACAGAGTCATATTCTAATAAATATGCTAGGTGATCTATATCTAATAAATCATTAATCCCCACAATTTCTATATCAGATCTATTTATTGCAGCCCTAAAGGCAATTCTACCTATTCTGCCAAATCCATTAATTCCTAATTTTATTTTTGCCATAATTACTTCCTATATTATATAGTCATTATATCTGATACTCTTAATAGTTCTAAATTTATTTTTGATTTTCCTTTAATTGCATTTTCAAATGGAGTTAGTTCAATTTTATTATTAATAAGTCCAACCATATAATTGGATTTTCCTGCTAATAAACTCTCTACTGCTTTCACTCCCATTCTACTAGCTAACACTCTATCAAAACAACTAGGAGAGCCTCCTCGTTGCATATGTCCTAAAACAGAAACACGTACGTCATAATCTGTCATATGCTCTTCGACATAATCCTTTAACTCGAATACATTCTTTCCTATTTTATCACCTTCAGCAACAATAACTATACTTGAGGATTTTCCAGACTTCTTACTCCTTCTTAACGACTCTAATAAACGATCTAACCCCAAATCTTCTTCAGGAATTAATATTTCTTCAGCTCCAGCTCCAACACCTACATTTAATGCTATATGTCCAACATCTCTACCCATCACTTCAATAAAAAATAATCGGTTATGAGAACTTGCTGTATCTCTAATTTTATCAACCGCTTCTACAATTGTATTTAAAGCCGTATCATATCCTAAAGTATGTGATGTGCCAAAAATATCGTTGTCGATAGTTCCTGGTATTCCAATAACAGGAAAATTATATTCTTGATTAAATATATATGCTCCATTAAATGTACCATCACCACCTATAGTAACTAAGGCATCAATATTTGCATTCATTAAAGTATTATACGCTTCTTTACGTCCTTCTTTAGTTCTAAATTTTTTAGAGCGAGCAGATTTTAATATTGTACCTCCCTTATTAATAATACCCTTTACACTACGCGCATTCATTTCTTTAAAATCGCCTTCAATCGTTCCCTCATAACCTCTATATATACCAATGCATTCTATTTCATGATAAGCGCAAGCTCGAACTACAGATCGGATTGCAGCATTCATTCCTGGAGAGTCTCCTCCAGAAGTCATTACTCCAATTCTATTAATTTTTTTCATTATTTTCTTACCTTAGATAAGGTAAATCTAATAAACTTAAGGAATAAAATGTAATGTTACCTAGCTTTTTAATGAAATAAAAAAATACAAGAATTTGTTTTAACAAATGACTTTCATCATTTGTTTTTTTTGTTGTTTGAAGTTGTTTTTTGTTTGAAACCTATAAAATCTGGCAATACTTTTTCTTCTGTAGCTATTTCTTTTTTATCTCGTTGCTTTTTACGTTTAAAAATCTTCGTAAAGAGTTCTTTTAAACTATCGAATTCTACATTATAAGATAATCCAATACCTTGAGTGTAACCTATTTGTTCTCCAAAATTTCTAATACTATTTTCTCTATTAAAAAACTTTAGAGATAGTGTGCGATCTTCATTAAGCAATACTTCAATTTCAAAATTACCAGCAATTACGGTTTCGCTAACACCTCCAATTGGAACTCCTACATTACCATTAATGAGGATATTATCACTAAGCCTTGTACTTAGGCTAGCAATAAACCGATCGTCAGATTGAAATTCAGGGGTGTTTTCTCCTACTTGATAATCTACTCCAATTTGCAATTTACCATCCTTGGTCGATAGTAAATCGTTTAATATGGCTTTAATACCGTCTGAAAATAACCCGAATGCATCTTGAGATCTAAAGTTAATATCATTCTTGAAAGAGCCTGTAGCAAGTAATGATAATGCTTGAAATTGTTTTGTATCATTATCACTCAACCTATATTGTAATTCAGAGTTAATAGTGGAATTTACATTTGGAAAGTTTAAATTAAAGTTAATATCTGGTTGCTCTAGTTGACCTGTTAGTTCTATTTCTACTTCTACAGGTATGCTTTGACTTGTAGGGTTATCTAATAAAATAGAAGGATTTGCATTAATCCCATCATGTATTGCTCTTATATTCATTTGAGCTTTTAATGGATCTCCTTCCCATACTAAATTTCCACCTTGTTGTACTTTAAACTCTTTTTGTATTTGAATAACTCCAGGAGTAATAAAATTATATATTCCTTCATTAACTATAAAGTCTCCAAACATATTAAATTTTCCGTTTGTATTTATTTGAGTTAGAATACCTCCATCACCACGGCCACGTATAGTACTTCCAGTAGTTTTATCAATTACTATTTCGATTTCTGCATTCTGATTAACATCTAAATCAAAATCCAATTCTAAACCAGATATATTATCTAAAACAACTTCCTCTCCTTTTAACTTTGCTTCTTTTTCTTCTTTAGTTGTAAAATGAATAAATGAATCTGTTCCAAATGTTTCTGCATCATTTAAAGGAATTACAAAAACAGTTCCTTGTTCTGTCTCTACAGAAGCATTAACAACTAATTGATTTACTGGTCCGCTAATTTCAATTTCTCCACCAACAAATGCTGTTCCATAATATAAAGCATCTTCATAATCTGAAGTATTTAAAACTAAAAATCGATTTGAATTAATATCTAGATCTAATGCCCATTTTGAAAAATTTACATGGCTAATACTACCAGATAAATTTGCATTTGAAAAACGATCTGAATCTGTTAATTGAGCATTACTAAAATTAAACGATTGTCGTTCTAAGTTAACTATTGTATTATCTGCAAACTCATAATCTACATTTAAATATGGTACACTCAAACCTCCTTTATCTAAATCTAAGTTTCCTATAATATTAGGTCTATTTAACCTTCCTACAACTCTTACATTACCTTCAACTTCTCCACGAATATTAGTAATTACTCCAGAGCCAAACGGTGTTAATGGATTAAGAATAAATTGGTTAAAATTAACCTCTAAATCTATAGTTGGATTTTTGCCTGCAACGTTTAAATTACCAATAACAGATAATGATTCTTTTTGATCATCTTTTAAACTTACGTTTACATCATAATTTGTTAATGACTCATATCCTACTATATTAGCTTTAAAAGAGCCTAGATTGAAATTATTTATTTTAAAATCATCGACAATGATATTAGATTCAGGCAAGTAAGCCCTTCCTTCTTGTTTAATATTTAGTTTTCCGTTCACATTACCTGCTAATGCCAAACTATCTATGCGCGGTGTAATTTTAATAAGGTCTACATTTTTAAACTCTAAATTTAGGTCTTTATAAGTTGAGTCTCTCATTACTCCCAAAAACTTCATACTTTCATCAAGGTGACTCACGTCTATATTATCAAACTCTATATTTTTAAAATTTCTGTCAAAAATAATTTTATTATTTGCATTTCTCTTTTCATTTATAAACCATTCATTATTTTTAAATAATACTTCTGACTTATTAAATCCAAAAACAGATTTACGATTTTCATTAATCGTGTAGTAGAGGTTTAAGTTAAAATCATCTGCATTTATATCCCCTCCTTTAAATTGAGTTTTTATGATTAAGGTATCATTTACAGTTACATTTATCAAACTAAAGTCTGAAGCTTTATAATACTTGGTATCCACACTATCTACTTCTATATATGTATTAAATAATGGGTTGTCATTATTTAATCTTAATTGAATTCCTTTTGCTAAATAATCTTCTAATTTAATTTTTGGAGAATTAAACACTAAATTGAATTTTTTAGCATCACTTTCTATATGGCCTCTAAAAAAAGTATTGCTTCCTAATTCTAATTCAGGTAAAAACACTTCAGCAATTTTATTATATATTTTAAAGTTAAAATCTATAAATTGATTCTCTTGTATTTCATGAGGATTATAGTTTGCATAAATATCACCAAACGAGTTTTCAATAAGCTTCAAAGCATCTTTAAATACAAATTTACCATTTAAACTCCCTTCTATAATATCTGGAGAGTTTACATTTATGTATCTAATATTATTTTTAAATTCTGATGATATAGCAAAATCTTTAAAATAATACTCTTCATTTTGATTTTTATATAATGTGTTTTTAAATGAAATACTCCCATAAGCATTATCAATGTTGGTGCCTTTCATATCCATTTTAACTAAACCTTGAAAAACAGAAATACTATCCTTTGTGACAAAATTTAACGCGTTAAGATTTGCTTTAGTAACATTTGCTGTAAAATCATAATTGTTTTCTGCTTCAGAAAAATTAATTAAGCCATTAAATTTTAAATCTAAATTTTCATCATTAGCAATTAATTCTCCATTAAAAATATTGTCTTGAATATTACCTGAGATATCAATACCATTATAATCATAATTATTATAATCTAAATTATAAATATTTCCATCTACCTGTGTATTTAACGTTTCTAGTGTAAATCCTTTACCATTTACATCAAGATTTAAAGATGTTTTACCAACACTTGCGTTTTTAATAAGTGTTCCTAAATCAAATTCTTCTAAAACAATATTACCTGAATACGTTAATTTATCTGCATTATTAATATTTAACATCTCTATTGTAGAAATTGCTTGACCTAAACGCGTATCTATAGTAACATCAGTATTAAGCATATCTTTAGTAACTAAAGATTTTCCTTTTATTGTAAAGCGTCCTAAACTATCTAACGATGTAGGTAAATTTCTTTCTCCGAGAATATTTGGTAAAATTGCATTTAAATCTCTCCTAGAGGAGCTTAAGTTATTATAATCACCTTCCATAACAAAATCTCCTTTTCCAAAAATATTTTTGAAATTTAAAGTTCCATTTATGGCTGTTTGGCTAGAAGTAGTTAATAATAAATTACTAGCTGTTAAGTCATTTAAAGTGCCTGTAAAGTTTGCTTTTAGTTTTGCATATTGATTTAATCCAAACTCGTTATAATATTTATTAAGCTCGTTTAAAGCTATTGTAGAATCATCAAAATTTGCTATCAATTGTACTTTATTTACAAACTGAGGCATATCTTTTAATTCATATTCAAATTTTAATTTCCCTTTTAATAAAGATTTTTCAGTTTCAATTTCAAGGTTTTCAAACGTCATATCTTTTATAGAATATGCAAAATTTGTTTGAAGGTTTTTTAGTGTAATTCCTCTTTTTTCAAAAAATGATAATTTGTTTATTCGAGTACTCACATCTGGGCCAAAAACTAAAAAATCAGTAGTATTAAAATTTAAGTTCGTAAAATCTAAAATTACTGGAGTTGAAAGGTTTTCATCTATTAATACGAACCTACTATCTTTAACAGATATATCACTAGACGATAATAAAAACTTCTCTTCTGATTTTGTAGCTGATGTTCCAAATTTAGCAATAAATACATCTAAATTTGTAAGACGCTCTTCTTCATATATTTTTAAATTGAAAAATAAGTTCTCAATATCTATATCGCCAAAAGTCAGTTTTCCTTTATAAAGCTTTCTAAAACTGATAATTGATGTATTGAGTTCTGAAATGCTAATGAGAGTGTCTTGTTTGTGATCTTCAATGTAAATTCCCTTAAGTTCTACATCGCCATTAAATTGAAGTCCAACTTTTTCAATAGTTATATTAGTTCCAAAATCTTCATTAATTTTTTCTGTAGTATATTTTCCTAAACTAGTTTGGATAGCAGGAATAGAAAGTAGCAACACCAATATGATGAAAAGAAGTAGCATAATTGCCACTAGTTTTGACGTTATTTTTAATACTTTTTTAAAGATACTTAAGGTGTTATAATATTGTGCAAATAAACTAAAAATTTAGATGTATAAACTTACCATTTTTTAAACTTTGATTTATCTGCTGTCTACTATTTTTTTCATTTATTTGTATATACGTTAAAAAGCCAAAAAAAGATGGTGATTTAGTGTACAAATAACAATTACTATGCCTAATTTTTATTGATGAATACACAGGATATTTATATTTTGGGAATTGAATCTTCTTGCGATGATACAGCGGCTTCCATAATTTACAACGGTAAAATTTTAAGTAATGTTGTAGCTAGCCAAGAAATACATAAAGAATATGGAGGTGTTGTTCCTGAATTAGCTTCACGTGCACATCAACAGAACATAGTTCCTGTAGTACATCAAGCATTAATAAAAGCTGATATAGATAAAACACAATTAAGTGCTATTGCATTTACTCGAGGACCAGGTTTAATGGGGTCTCTTTTAGTAGGGACTTCATTTGCTAAGTCATTAGCATATGGCTTAAACATCCCCTTAATAGATGTAAACCATATGCAAGCACATATTTTAGCACATTTTATAGATGAAGAAGGTTTTGACAAGCCCAAATTTCCATTTTTAGCAATGACTATTTCTGGGGGACATACACAAATAGTAAAAGTTAATAGTTATTTTAATATGACCGTTATTGGAGAAACTATAGACGATGCAGTTGGAGAGGCATACGATAAAAGCGGTAAAGTCTTAGGTTTGGGTTATCCAGCTGGGCCAGAAATAGACAAGCTTGCACAAACTGGAAATCCAAAAGCGTTTTCGTTTACTAAACCAAAAGTAAAAGGACTAAACTTTAGTTTTTCCGGATTAAAGACTGCTATTCTATATTTTGTACAAAAACAAGTTAAAGAACATCCAGAGTTCATAAAAGATAACTTAAACGACATCTGCGCCTCTATACAATACACCATCATAGGCATTTTAATAGATAAATTAAAATTAGCGAGTAAAGAAACAAGGATTAAACATATTGCTATTGGCGGTGGCGTTTCTGCTAACTCAGGCATACGAAAAGCATTAAAAGAAGGCGAGCAAAAATTTGGATGGACAACTTATATTCCTAAATTTGAATTTACTACAGATAATGCAGCAATGATTGCAATAGTAGGTTATTTAAAATATCTTGAAAATGATTTTGCAGAGGAAGGTATCACTGCTTCTGCACGATTAAAAATTTAAAATGCAGCTATTCTATAATCCTGAAATTACTGAACAGACATCTCAGTTTTCTTTCTCTAAAGAAGAAAGCAAACATATTTCTAAAGTATTAAGAAAAAAAAGTGGTGATATTCTTCATATTACAAATGGTAAAGGTTGGGGTTTTGAAGCTAAAATATTAATAACTGACTTTAAACAATGTACTGCTTCAATAATATCTAAACAATTTCAAAATAAAAAAACTTATAATTTACATTTAGCTGTTGCTCCCACAAAAATGAATGACCGTTATGAGTGGTTTTTAGAAAAAGCAACCGAAATAGGTATTGATAGTATTACTCCTATTATTTGTGATCATAGTGAGCGTAAAATAATAAAAGATGTACGTTTCGAGAAAATTTTACAATCGGCTATGAAACAATCATTAAGCTTTTATTTACCAAAACTGAATTCAGTAATGCCTTTTAAAGAATTTATTAAACAAGAATTTAATGGCCTTTTATTTATAGCACACTGCGAAGAAATAAGTGACAGAAAATCTTTAAAACAAGAATTGAAATCTAATCAAGATATTACTATCCTGATAGGACCAGAAGGTGATTTTAGTATAAATGAAATTAACCTTGCAATACAAAATAATTTTACCCCTGTAACTTTAGGACAAACACGATTACGTACAGAAACAGCTGCAATTGTAGCAGCACATAGTGCTGCATTTAATAATGAATGAATACTATAAACTAACTTGACTAGCTCCAGTAATATTTAAACGTTCATCTTCTACAATAACCACAACCCTCAATTGGTCATCATTTTTTACTAATTCAGGGATACTAATCTGCCCTAAACCAGAAGTTTCTTTTAAGTTAAAATTAAGCTCAGATACTACTATGTTCGAGTTCTTAAGTGTTCGAGTTCTATTCTCTCCACGCTTTACGTAAGTTTCTCTATCGTTAATCACTAATGCTAAACGAATAGATTTATTAGAAATATCTCCTTTAATATTATAATCAAAATTAACTTTACTCCCATCAATTCTTGAATTACTAATAACTACTTGATTTGAAGAAGGTTTAGACAAATACCTTTTTAATTTTGTATTCATAGTATTTCGTTGAGAACCCACAAAATGTTCTTTACCATTTATTACAATTTGTGGTGTATAAATTGAGCTACTATAAAATTTTTGACCGTAAACACGTTGTTTATTCGTAAATGCTGCTTTAGCAAAAGGATCTTTCCAGCCAATATAATCCCAATAATCGACGTGATACGACAATGTTATTACATCTTTAGCATTATATGTTTGTTTTACTTCTTTTAAAAGTTTATCAGCAGATGGGCAACTGGAACATCCTTGGGATGTAAAAAGTTCTAAAACTACCACTGGTTTAAAATTATCTTTTGGGGTATTATCTGCATTAAAAAGTGATAAACTTGCTATAATTAAAGTTAAAAAGAAGTTCTGCATGTTAAATATTTTTATTTTTGAAGTATGATAATATGTCCGAAGCTAAAATTAAATCTTACAGTAATTACTGGTTTTATTGCATTTTTAACATTTTTAAACTGCCATGCGCAAGATATAGCTGTACTCAAATATAGAGGTGGAGGTGATTGGTATGGAAACCCAACAGCACTACCTAATTTAATTAAGTTTAGTAATGAAAATATAGATACTGCAATTAATGATAAGCCACAATCGGTAGAAGTTGGCAGTATAGATATATTTCAATATCCATTTATACATATGACAGGGCATGGAAATGTATTTTTTAGTGAGAATGATGCCGAAAATTTACGTGATTATTTAATTTCTGGAGGTTTTCTTCATATAGATGACAATTATGGGATGCAACCTTATGTTACTAAAGAACTCAAAAAAGTATTTCCAAATCAAGATTTAGTAGAACTTCCCGCTAATCATGAAATATTTAATATTGCTTATAAGTTTCCTAATGGACTACCGAAAATTCATGAACACGATGGTAAACGTCCACAAGCTCTAGGTTTATTTCATGAAGGAAGGTTAGTGTTATTATTCACTGTCGAAAGTGATTTAGGTGATGGTTGGGAAGATCCAATAATACATAACGACCCACCTGAGGTACGCGAAAAAGCTTTAAAGATGGGAGCCAACATTGTAAAATATGCTTTTAAAAATTAATTAATTATCTTTAATTATGAAAAAGAACAGTTTATTTTTTAAAGTCACAGCAATTGTATTAATACTCATACTCATATTTGTTTCAATGTATGAAATGAATGCTCATACCTATACTAGCGGCATTAGGAATTATGATTTGCATTGGGGATTTCTGGAAGCTATTAATTAAAAATGCAACTTACTCACAACACCACTAATTTTATTAAGCGAAAATTCCCTATTACTTTAATTTGTGATAATGTAACTAATGCTCCTAATATTGGAAGTTTGTTTCGAATCTCTGACGCTTTTGGTATAGAAAAACTTATTTTTTGTGGAGAAACAATTCATTTAGGGCGAAAAATGATGAAAACATCACGGGCTACTGAAAATGTTGTGAATTATGAATTAAATAAGAATATTTTTGAAGTCGTAAGAGAATTAAAAGCACATCAATATCAAATTATTGCTTTAGAAATTACAGTTTCTAGTACACCTCTACATCAATTTAAACTGGCAAATCAAAAACAACCTATT